>NZ_JBBGZQ010000019.1:0-113327 GCF_037572595.1 Chryseobacterium sp. MYb328
TGCCTTATAAAACTTAAGTTCAATATGCAGTATTCCATCTATAAAAATTGAGATATAGATGGTAACCGCCTATCATAACTCCCCTCTTCCAGCCTCCCGCTTCCCGCCTTATAAAGCTTAAGTTCAATATGCAATAATCCATCTATAAAGATTGAGATATAGATGGTAACCGCCTATCATAACTCCCCTCTTCCAGCCTCCCGCTTCCCGCCTTATAAAGCTTAAATTCAATATGCAATAATCCATCTATAAAAATTGAGATATAGATGTTAACCGCCTATCATAACTCCCCTCTTCCAGCCTCCCGCTTCACTACCAAAAATAATAAGATCCCAGCCCAACTAAGGACCAGGATCTTACAGTGAAAAACAAGGTATCTTTACATCGCAGGCCCTGCTGCGTCTTTTATTTCTTCTAATAATCTTTTGCGTTCACGAAGTCTCCTTCTTGCAATAACAGATTTCCCACCAAGTACTCTGATAAATTTGAAATACTGGAATCTTTTAGCCCCAAAATGATGGGTTACCACATACAAAAGGACTCCAAAACCAATCAGAATTATAAGTCCGAATATTTTTTTCGTGGCTATCAGGATAGCATTCAGCTGAATGGCTTTCATATTGGCCATCACATTTTGCGGAGTCACGGTCATTCCGTCCATATAAACAGCAAGATCTCCTATTGCTGTCACCTGAAAACGGTACTGTAACCATGAATATAGGGTTGAAAAAATACCTACAGCTAAGAAGGTTCTCCAAACCAATACCAATCCGATGGCTGCCAGCATTTCATCCATTTCAAGTTTATCCAGCGTATAGAACCAAACGGAGATAAACAGTGAACACATTCCATAGCCTTTTAAAAACATAGGTAAGTACCAGTTATCATAATTGAACTCCAGAACCATAGAAAAATACATGATAATAGCATATCCTATCATCCCTGAAAACCCTGAAAAAATATACATTTTCAATGGCTTTTCTTTTTTAAACCAAAATATAGCAATCACCCCAGCCACAATGATTCCCGGAATCATCATCATACTCAGTTTCGCATTGGTTAACTGATCATACCCTAAAACTCCTACAGCAAAAGTATTCTGAAGGGAAGCCGTTCCTAAGAACATCCCCAGCCAGAACAGCATAAATAAACCGTTCTGTACATTACTTTTTGTAAAAATTTTAAAAGAAAGATAAGGTCTCTTTAAAGTTAACTGCCGAATGGAAAGCAATGCAAAACTTACAAAAGCTGCAATACTTGCATTAATGATATTCTTTGAATTCAACCAGTCCTGCTGTCTTCCGAATGCATACACATAGGCCGAAAACATAAAGGTTGAAATGAAAAGCAGGATACTCAGCCAGTCAATATAATGCAATGGAACTTTCAGGGCAAAGTATTTGTTATGCATGAAAATCCAGTGTATCAAAGCTAAAATAAAGCATAAAACTGCTGTAAAAACATAATACTGCTGCCAATTATAAAGAAGAGCAAACTCCGCTGAATAATACACAGCTACCTGATTCATTACCAGAACAAATGTATAAAATGCTCCATAAAAAATCCCTCTGTTCCCAATCATTACCATCAATGGCAGGAAGAGTTCTATAGTTACCATCATCTTCATAAATCCGATCAGTAAAGCGGAAAAAACGAAGATCATCGGCTGTAAAGTAGTAGAATTGATGTAGCTTAATAATCCTAAAAGAACCAATAACAGCACCAATTTGTCTCTTACTTTAAATCTCATTTTAATTCTGATAACAACCGGCATACACGCTCCCATTCCAATAGTGGTTGCATAATTTGCCCACATAAAATATTCTGTCATCGCTCCGGTACCACTCACCAAAGAACTAATGTTCCCGGTATACACCCCACCAATCGGCATTACCACAGCAAGCAGCAATACAATCAGCAAGAGCTGTATGGGTTTAGGTACCCAGTCGTTATATAATCCTTTGTTGTACATATTGTAGATAATAGATTTCAGATATCAGATAGCAGACTTTCAATATTCAACCTTAATTCTTCACACTCCATAATGCCTGGAATCTGATATCTTCCATCTTCTAGTCTTTATTAATATTCACATTCATATTCATTCCTGCACTTAACTTCTCCAGATCTTCTTTTTTGTTGGAAGCAGTGAACTCTATTCTTACAGGTATTCTCTGTTGTACTTTAATGAAGTTACCGGTAGAGTTATCGGTTGGCACACTTGAATATCTTGATCCGGTAGCAGCAGAAACAGCGGTTACAACTCCTTCAAACTGCTTTCCACCCAATGCATCTGCCGTCATCATCATCTTCTCTCCTACTTTAATATTAGGCATCTGGCTTTCAAGGAAGTTGGCTGTTACCCACTTCTGACCGTTTAAGACGATGGTTGCTACTTGCTGACCCGGCTGAATCAGTTGACCTTCAGAGATTGTTCTTCTTCCCATCACTCCATCGTAAGGAGCAGTAATAACAGTATAAGAAAGGTTGATTCTCGCCATATCCAGTGCAGATTTTGTTCTTTTAATCTCTGCCTCGTTAATTCCCAATCTGCTTTTCACTTCTGTAGTAGAAAGATTTGCCGATTGTTTTTGGTTCACCAACGTCTCATAGGCTGCTTTCTGGGCATCATATTCAGTTTTTACCTGATCGTACTGTTGTCTTGTTACCGCTTCTGCAGATAAAAGGTTTTTGTATCTGTTCAGATTCTGCTCAGCATTCCAAAGTCTTGCTTTTGCCCCTGCAATATTAGATTCCATTACATTTACGTTATTGGAAACTGTATTTACAGAAGAGCTGGTTGCTGTTTTTTGAGCCATTGCATTTTGATAAGCCGCTTCAGCCTGTCCCAGTTGGGTAAGGATTTCACGTTCATCCAAAATAACCAGTGTATCTCCTTTTTTTACTCTTTGGTGCTCTATAAATTTAATTTCTTTGATATAAGCAGAAACCCTTGTGTTGATCGGGTTAATGAATTCTTCTACCTGAGCCGCTTCTGTATAGGTTTTATTTCCGATGTGAAAATATTCACGAATAAGCCAGAATAATCCGAATCCAATCACCAGAAAAACGACGATATTGGAAATAATCGCTCTGATTTTATTTTTCTTATTCTGCTTTTTTTTGTTGTCTGCCGCTGGTTTTGCGGGAGTTGATGTAGTATTTTGAGTAGTTTGTTCCTTGTTTTCCATTGTGTTGATTTCAGTTAAAAAAATTAAAGTGTTCCCGTAGCTTTCAAAAGGTTATAATATTGATACAAAACATTGATCTCTGCATTGGCATAATCCAATTCTGATTGCAGTTTCTGGTTTTGCGCATCAATCATTTCCGCCTGTACAGCCAATTGATTCAGATATTTGGCTTCGGTAATTTTATAGTTCTCCTCTGCCAGCCTTTTGGAATCATTTAAAATATCTGCCTGCTGAATAGACTCCTGATATTTGGTATACGCTGCATTCACACCCATATCTACATTCTGCTGAACCAAAGTCATTGCATCATTGGCCTGATTCTTCTGCAGTTCACCTAATTTTACTTTTTCTTTTGTTTTATATAGGGTATCGATATTGTAACTAAGAGAAACACCTGTCTGCCAACCTCCTGAATACATATCCAAGACAGGGTTTCTCGTAGTAATTGGTCTTTGTAAAGTATATCCGCCGAATCCTGCTACAGTAGGTGAATTATCGGTTTTAATAATTTCAATATTTTTATCAGCTACTGCTATATTTTTCTGTGCTGACTTCAACACCGGATTGCTGTCGTGAGCAAGATTCATATAATAATCTATTCCGATTCCTGATTCTTTATTTTCCAGATTTTCAGTAGGAACAATTTCAGTATCAGAAGATAAACCTAAAGCAATATTTAAATTATAATTAAGGATTTTTTTATTATTTGAAAGCGTCAGAATACCCTGATCCAGATTTTTAAGGGCAAGCTCACCACGAATCACTTCGTTTCTGGTCACCATCCCCTGCTGATAGAATTTCTGAATATTCTTAAGACGTTCCTGAGCTAACTTTTTGTTATTCTGAAACACGTCTTCCTGATTGATAATCTTGTAGACATCCAGATAGTTTGAAATCACTAAAAATTTCACATCCTGTTTATTTTTCTCCAGATCCAGTTCAGAAAGCTGTTCACGAAGCCCTGCCATTTCAATAGATTTATTTACCAACCCTCCTTTAAAGATCAGCTGCGTTGCCTGAACAGCATAGGAGCTTCCATAATGAGGCATAGGAACCTTTGTAGAATTTGAAAAATCTTTATCGATGGCTACTGCATCTCCCAAATAAAATTGGCTTGTAGAAACCGTGATGGTTGGAAGTTTCTGAAGCTTAACAACATTGATATTCTGTTTTGCAATATCAATATTCTGAGCGGAAACCTTCAACTGCTGATGATTCTGAACTGCCAGTTCAGCAATCTCCCCTGCGGTCAACTGTTTAATCTGTTGTGAAAAAAACAGCGCAGGAAAAGCTGCTATCAGAACTGATAGTGCTGTTTTTATTTTCTTTGTCATTTTACCTTGTTTTACAGATGCAAAGTTAGGACAACAACAAATTCAATCAAATGTTTGATTTTTGGAAAAAGATGTTCAAATGTAAGATTTTAGCTTTCGAACTGATGCCTGTATTGTCTTGGGCTTACCTCCAGATGTTTTTTAAAAAAGTGAGAAAATGCATACTGATCGCTAAAACCAAGGATAGAAGAAATCTCAGAAACAGGTTTATTAGAAGAGTTTAGAAGTACTTTTGCTTCATTAATCACAATTAAAGCAATAATCTGGCTTGCTGACTTCCCTGTTACCTCTTTGATTACTGCTGACAAATGTCTGGTTGTAATGGATTGTCTTTCGGCATAGAACTCTACCGTTCTCTCTGTGAGATGATGCTCGGAAAGATCAGTAAGAAAAACGAATACAATTTCTTCCTGTCTGGACATCTGGTTCATGGAATTATTATCTTCCTTTGAAATAATTCCGGCCATCTGATAACAGAAAACAGAGAAAAGATGTTCTACCATTTCTTTTTTGTACAGCATTTCAGTTTCAGAATCAAGGATAAATTTCAGGAAATTGACACTTTTCCAGACCACTTCCATTTCATTCTCAGGAAAGGGAACACCTTTATTCATCTGCTGTCTGAAATATCGGTATGTAATCAGTCTATTGAATTTTAACGATAGCGCCGAAATAAAATCCCTTTTATAGGAAACCATTCTTGATTGAAAGTCATCACTTACCGCTACTACTTCATAAATAGTCTGTGGATCTGTTACCATAAACATATTGGCAGAAACTTCCAGATCACTGAAGTGCTGGCGAAGTTTTATGGTTCCTGATTTAATAAAAATAAATGCCGGATTTTCAGGCCGAAAGGGTTTATCAACGGCAATTCTTTCAAAAATATTACGTTCCGTAGATATTTCTACTCCGAACTTTTCTAAGGCAGACATAACACAAATGTAAGCAATCTTACCACTGATTACAAAATTTTATTATTTTAGCAATTATCCAATTCCTGTCAGTATGAGAAAGGTTGATTTATTATTTGCAGAATATAGTAAAAGCCATAGAAATGCGACTAACAAGTTCATTCATTGGTTTTGTGTACCTCTTATTTTTTGTTCTATCCTTGGATTTATTTCCTTAATTCCTTCCTCTCATTTCTGCATTTCCTATTTTGGGTGTATCAGTATTGTAAGTTTGGTAGCTGTTGCCCTGATAAGTTTATATTATGTAAGGCTTTCTTTACTAATCGGAATCACCATGATTTTGATTGTGCTTTTGGCAGAACATTGTATTTATCTTACCAATATTACCCTCGGCAAACAAGCCTGGATACTTTACTTCGGTGTTTTTGTGATTACATGGATTTTCCAGTTTATCGGACATAAGATTGAAGGAAAAAAGCCGTCTTTTCTTAAAGATATCCAGTTTCTGCTGATTGGGCCGATATGGCTTTTAAGTTTTATTCTTAAAAAGACCGGGATCAGGTATTAATTCTAAAAAGATCTTCCAGAATTTTCTATTTAACATCCCAATCTATAATTAATTTTTGCAGGATAGTTCGGGTAAGTATCTTTTAACTTAATTGTCTTCCCAGCTTTAGATATTTCAGCTTTTGGAAGAGAATTTTTTAATAACTTAAAAGTTATCACTGCAGGTTCACTACTCTTTATCTTATCGAGATCTTTAAAAGCATCTAAAATTTCCTGACCGTCAAAAGAATAACCAATTTCATAATGTTGTTTATTTCCCCATTTAATCACAATGCTTTCCGGAATATCTCTTAACAGGACATCTTCAAAAGTTTCATTATCCGTTCTTATTGATTTACCATAAAAGTTATATGCTGAAGTGTTTAAAATATCCTCAGAACCTTCAGTTTCAATTTTTACTTCCCATAGATATTTTTGAGTAAGAATATCCGAATAATCGGACAACCCCTTCATCAGAGAAAAGTCATACTCTTTCCGATCTGAACCATCAACCAGCATTTTTAATGTTCCTGGAATTTCCTTGGCCTGAAAATTATGTATTAATTTTGTTCCGAAATTTTCAGATTCCGGCTGTTCAACCTTCAAAGAAATCTTTCCACCCGGATGAATCTCTATCTTCAAGTTAGCCTCTAAATCTTTATCTTCTAAACAATTATACATTTTTTCCAAAGAAAGCTTTGCGTTTAAATGATAAAACTTTTTATCTTCAAAAGAAAAATATTTAACAGATAAGGAATCAGGTAAGAGATCATTTTGGGTCCGAAAAGAGCCAGAATCTGATTCTTTGTGGGAAAAAATCAACAGAGGAGAAACATCATCTAATTTGGTTACATACTTATTAAAACTATTGATGAAAACAGCATCAAGAATCTTCAGCATTCCTGGTTTTTCATCTACCGACTCAGGCTTTATACCGATGATTTTTGCCGACCAGTTTAATCTATCAAATTCCTTTTTTTGAAGTAAGGTAACTCCATAGAGAATAAGCATTCCAATAAAAATGCCTGCCAACCCAAAATTAAGATAATCTATAGTCGTTTTTTTCATACTTTAATGTTGATAAACTCTTCCTAAAACCCCTATAAATATGACAATGCTACAAATGCCAAGAGGGAAGCTATTACCATAAAAAAAGTAAAATACCTGAATGATTTTTTATATCTGGACTCTCCGGTAAACCAATTAAGAATGATAGAGATGGTGGGAATACAAAAACAAACAAAAGCAAGATATAAACCTTGTCCCATCTCAAGATCCAGATAATCCAGGTATTTGATAAGCAATACCTGAATACCAAATAATAGAAAAACAGTAAGAAATGGGTTATTCTTCATCATTTTTTTTATTTTCCAAGTACAAATACAGCAGGAACTTTATGAAGTTCAGGTTTTTGTTTCTGCCAATCCTTTATTGTTTTAGTACTAATAAATTCATGCTCCGGATCATTAATATTGGCAGCAATACACAACTTGGTATTAGGTGATAAGAATTTTGTAAGATCTTCAATAAGCTGGTTATTTCTGTAAGGAGTTTCCATAAAGATCTGAGAATAACCAGTTTTCTGAACCAGGCTTTCCAACTGTTGGATTTGTTTCTTCTTTTCTCCTTTATCAATAGGAAGATATCCGTTAAACGTAAACTCCTGTCCATTAAAACCACTGGAAATTAAAGCCAGAATAATGGATGAAGGTCCTGAAATAGGGATTACTCTGATATTCTTTTCATGGCACCATTTTACCATCAGGTTTCCAGGATCTGCAATACATGGTAATCCTGCTTCTGAAAGCAATCCGAAATCCTGCCCTTTCAACATAAGCTGCTGGGCTTCTTTAATATCTGCATTTTCTGTATACTTATCCAATAAAAACAGCTTCAAATCTGCCTGTTTCTTTTCAGGAGCAAAGAATTTAACGACCTTTCTGGCCGTTTTCTCATTTTCCACAAAGAAGTAATCGGTTTGCATGATATATTCCTTAATAACAGGTGCAAAATGAGTGATTGAAGTATTTTCTGATAAGTAAGCAGGGAGTAAAAAAAGCATTGTTTTATTTTTTAGTTCTTTCGTTTAATGATGGTTGTGGGAAGTATTTCGCAAGGTCCATAGAAAAGGTTACAGAGGTTATTTTCCAGATTCCGTTGATTTTCATCAGTGTCCAGATTTCTTTTCCCCAGTTTTCCATTTTTCCGTCATACCAAAAACTGTAATCGAAATTGGCAGAAGCTACTCCTCCATCCTCAACGATTTTAATATTGTCAAATTTTTCTTCAGATTTATCATCTTTAAAGCCTTTGATGAAAGTTTTATAATCATCGGCAAAATAATATTCTGCCTTGGGATTTTTCTTCAGACGTTTAGCCTGTGTTCTGTCTTTATAAATTCCTGTCCAGAGCACTGGTTCCTGGAATAGAGACAGATATCTGGGTTCATTTCTTGTTTTAATACTTTCCATAAAGTCATTCATTACTTTAAGGATTTCTGTTTCATCTTTGGTCTGAGCAAAAGAGAAATTAAAGCTTACGATGAGTAGTAATAGCAGTTTTTTCATGGTTATGTTATTAGGATTTGCTTTCTGATAGCATCACATCCCTTTTCCAAAAGCTGGAAAACATTTTCAAAATCTTTCAAATCTCCCCAATACGGATCCGGAACCTCAGCATTTTCGCGATCTCCCAATACCTTCAGAAACAATGATATTTTCTGGCGTTCTTCTTCATTTTTAGCTTTGGAAACAACATCTTCAAACACATCTATATCCATACAGTAGATCTTATCAAAAGTTTCATAATCTGCTCTGGTAATAGGCCTTGATCTCTGTCTGGAAATATCAATATGATGATTAGCTGCTGTTTTAATGGCTCTTTTATCCGGATGTTCCCCTTCATGCATAGCAATGGTTCCGGCAGAGTCTACCACAAAATTTTCCGGCACTTTTGTTTTCATAATTCCTTCTGCCAAAGGGCTTCTGCAAATATTTCCGAGGCAAACCATCAGGATTTTCATAGTCTGATATTTAATAAATTAAATGGCAATCAAAATGTATTGCTGTAACAAAACTAAATAAAAAATGAAGAATAAAACTATTCTTCATTTTTAAATATTTTAGATTAAGATCATCTTACTGCTTAATTCTTTCGGTAAGATCCTTAACGTATTTCTTAATTTCTTTATCAATTTTCGAAACGTCCTTGATAGTATCACATGCATACATTACTGTAGAGTGGTCTTTTCCGCCCATTTCTTCTCCAATTTTAGTGAATGTGGAGTTGGTAAACTCTTTTGAGAAATACATGGCCAATTGTCTTGGTAATGCGATTTCTCTTTTTCTCGTTTTGGATAGAAGCTGCTCTTTTTTGATTCCAAAATAGTCACATACCACTTCCTGAATATAAGGAATATTGATCACCTTCTTTTGGTTGGCTGCAATTCTGTTGATGGTTTCCTTTAACAATTCAAGACTTAGATCTCTCTTATATACTGTAGAATATGCAATTACCGAATTGATAACCCCAATTAATTCTCTTACGTTTGTTTTCGTTTCAACAGCAAGGAAATCCAGCATATCTCCAGGAAGAACGATTCCGTCTCTGCTTAGCTTATCTTCAATAATCTGTCTTCTTGTAGATAAATCCGGAGATTTGATCTCTGCAGAAAGTCCCCATTTGAAACGGGAAACAATCCTGTCCTGAATATCCATAATATCTGCCGGTGCTTTATCTGAAGTAAGGATAATCTGCTTTCCATTTTGATGCAGGTGATCGAAAATGTGGAAGAAGCTATCCTGTGTTGCTGATTTTCCTGATAAGAACTGAATATCATCAATAATCAGTACATCTACCATTTGATAGAAGTTTGCAAATTCTGTTTGCTTATGTGCTTTAGCAGCTGAAATAAACTGCTGGATGAATTTTTCTGAAGATAAATAAAGAACTACCTTGTCTGGAAACTGATTCTTTACTTCAAGACCAACAGCCTGACCTAAGTGGGTTTTTCCTACTCCGTATCCTCCGTATAAGAATAATGGGTTGAATGCTGTAGCTCCAGGTCTTTTAGCAATAGATCTTGCTACGGTAGCTGCAAATTTATTACTTTCTCCTTCTACATAACTATCAAAAGAATAGTCTGGTTTCAGATTAGAATCAATATTTACTTTTCTAATTCCAGGGACCACAAAAGGGTTTACAATATTAGCTGAGAATCCTTGTGGCATTGTTTCCTGTGTTTTTGGAGTAGGAACACTTTGTCCCTTCATGTTCATGGTAACCGGTTTTTCTTCACCTTTTGGCCTGTTTTCCATTACAGAATACCATAACTTCACTCCTTTTCCTACATTTTTCTTCAGGGCAGCAGAAAGTAAGGACAGGTAATTGTCCTCAATATATTCCTTGTAAAAATCGCTCGGTACGATAAGTGTAAGGTTATTAGACACTAATGAAAGTGGCTGTACCTTATCAAATAACATATCGAAAGATTTCTCAAGTTTTTTCAGGTCAGAATTATCTTCAGCTGCGTTCAGGTTATCGCGCATAAACTGAAGGCATTTCTGCCATATCATCATTAAATTGTCATCCATTTTTATGCCCTGATTATTCTTTTGTTTGTACTGTTTTTAGAAGGGAGACAAAGGTCCAATATTTTCTTTTTAAAAAAAAATATTGCAGGTATTGATTATTTAAAAATATATTTGTATGTATAATTTAAGACCTAAAATGATACACACAACTCACTCAATTAGAGTACGTTACGCAGAAACAGACCCTATGAAATATGTATATTATGGTAACTACGCCCAGTACTTTGAAGTAGGCAGGGTTGAACTCTTCAGAAGTATAGGAATTTCATACGATGAAATTGAAAACCAAGGAATTTGGCTGCCTGTTTCAGACTACAAAATTAAGTATATTCGCCCAGCTTTGTATGATCAAAAATTAGAAATTCACACTTATGTAAAAAAAATTCCCGGAGTAAGAATTGAATTTGAATATGAAATTTACAATGAAGAGCATATTAAAATTACCGAGGCCTCCACTACCCTTTTCTTTTTAGATGCCCAAACCAATAAAGTTATCAAATGTCCGGATTTCCTGATGAAGATGATTGAAGGCAATTGGAAAGAGACCACAGAGGACACGTTATAAAGATTGAAAACAGGAGACGGGACACCTACAGTCAACCAACTTTAAACTTTAAACCCTGAACTCTCCCGCTGAACTTTGAACTATAATTCGCACCTTTGTCTTTTGATAACAACAACACCTTATATATTTACTTATGAAGATTGCATTTTTGGGGCCTCATGCCAGCTTTACTCAGCTTGCCGCCGCACAGCTTTTTCCTGATGATGAGCTTTTACCACAAGCCAGCATTCTGGACTGTTTTAGTGCAGTGGAAAGCGGAGACACACTCAAAGCTGTTGTTCCTTTGGAGAATTCCATAGAAGGCACCGTATCAATGACGCTGGATTATTTGTATAAGACACCGTCTATTAAAATTGAAGCGGAGGCTGTAATGCCTATCGCTCACCACCTGATGATTCATCCTGAAAATTCTATTGAGGAGATAGAAAGGATTTATTCTCATCCACAGGCATTGGCTCAGAGCTTCCATTCTTTGGATACACATTACAAAGACATTCCCAAACAGGATTTTTCTTCTACCGCCGCTGCTGCCAAATATGTGTCGGAAAATAAAGATCTGAAGATCGCAGCAGTAGCCAATCAGTTTGCAGCTAATTTATATGGTTTAAAGATCATCAACCGTAATATTCAGGATTTTGAACAGAACCATACCCGATTTATTATTATCTCAAAGCAACAAAACAGATATGATAACAGTCAACTCGAAACATTGGGTGAGAAATCAGGAATGCTGATCACCCTACCTGAAGATCATCCTGGAGGCCTACATCAGGTGCTGTCTGTTTTTGCATGGCGAAAGATGAACCTCAGCAAAATTGAATCCAGAACATTAAAAACAGGATTGGGGAATTATTTCTTCTTCATTAATGTAGAA
This sequence comes from Chryseobacterium sp. MYb328, assembly GCF_037572595.1. Classification (NCBI taxonomy): domain Bacteria; kingdom Pseudomonadati; phylum Bacteroidota; class Flavobacteriia; order Flavobacteriales; family Weeksellaceae; genus Chryseobacterium; species Chryseobacterium sp. MYb328. The sequence goes on from NZ_JBBGZQ010000019.1 coordinate 12,017, forward strand.
GGCTCATGGAAGGATGTGCTACACGGAAATGCCCTGAAAGAACTTGAATCCATCAACGCTGATGTGGATTTTCTTGGAAATTATAAAGAATTCCTTTTGGAAAGTTAAAAATAAACCAACATATTCCTAATAAAAAAACACTGTTAAAGTAACAGTGTTTTTTTTATATCGTAACAACCAAAAAAGTAATGTGATTTATTAATAAATGCCTGACCAGCACCTTATAAATCAAAATAACAACCCACACAACAGGGATAATTTATTTTTTCAAACCCCTCACAAACACTCACTTAAATAAATAAAATAAAAACAACCCGTAATTAAAATATGTAATAATATATTCTAAAACACAAACATACTTTTAAATATATTACATCATATTTATATTAATAATGAAAATTTCATAATACAAAATGTATATTTATTGTATCTTTGTTTGCAACTAAGTAAAAATCTTGATCATGAAAACTAAACTTTACAGCCTAATACTGGCATGTGCAGCACTGCCATTATTTTCACAAGTAGGAATTAATACCACAACCCCAACGGCAACATTAGATATTAATGGAAATATGAGAGTTCGAAATACACCAACTGCTACTACAGTACCCGGATACCAGCTTTTAGTTCAGGATAATGCAGGCACAGAAGTATTTGCCATGGATCCACAATTGTTAATAGGAGCTTCTAATGTCAATTCAGGAATGTTTGCGGCTAAAAAAATAACTGGCATTAGCCTTGTAAACGTTACTCTTTTTCCAGCAGATTTCAAACCTGTTAATTTCCAAGCAGTTGAAAGAACAATAGGATCCGCAAGTATGTTTTCCGATTCAGACGGCTCTTTCATCGTTCCATCTACAGGAGTTTACATGGTAGGATATTCATTCCGTTACGGAACCGGATTACAAGCAAATCTTCTTGTAAACGGTTATGGCATCGGGATCGCAAGAACCAGAAATGGTGTAGGCACAATTATTGACACCCGTCCATTTTCAGGTCTTGATTTACTTGTAGCCAAGTTAACCATGTCTGACGCCAGTATCAATTCACTATACTCCTTCCAAAATGGAGACAAAATCAGCTTCGGTCTCACAGGAAACAATGTTTTAGATTTATCAATTGCAGGTTCCAGTGTTGCTTCATTCTATATTTACAAAGTATCCAATTAATATAAACATATTGTTAGTTATCTATACCGTTAGCCCATCGCCTCTATTGCGGTGGGTTAATTTTTAAACACCATTTTAAAATTCTTTATATTTGATAAAAACTATATAATGAATGAGTATATTGCGGTTATCCTTATTGTAGTAATTGCCATTATTTTCAACAACCTGAATACTAAAATCCGGAAACTTGAAAAAGAGGTATCAGACCTTAGTTCAAAAATCAATAAAAAAATACTACAACCTGAGACCAGTCAGGGGATTTCCCATACCGAAGACACCATTATTGAATCACAAATACCAGTCGAATCTCACAGAGAAGCTGTCATTCCTGATGAAAACACAGAACAACCTCCGGTAATTCAAAAAGATTGGTTACATCCTGTATTTGAATTTTTAAAGCAGAATATTCTTACCGTTATTGGTATTTTCACCCTCGTTCTCGGAATTGGTTATTTTGTAAAATATGCCATTGATAAAAACTGGATCAGAGAAACTGCAAGAGCAGGAATTGGCCTTTGCATCGGAGGCGGAATCATAGTTCTAGGGCATTTCCTTAGAAAAAACTACAAAACATTTGCCTCTATTATTACCGGAGGCGGAATTGCCGTCCTTTATTTTACAACCACTATCGCCTTTCGGGAATATCATCTTTTCAGTCAGAATATGGCCTTTATCATCACTTCGGTGATTACTGCTGTTTCTATCATTCTATCCTACTATTACAGAAGCGAGGTTCTGATCATCTTTTCATTAATAGGCGGTTTTGCCGCTCCTCTCATGATCAGTACAGGAGAAAGCAACTATCTGTTTCTCTTCACCTACCTCAGTTTATTAAACCTTGGAATGCTTGCAGCCGCTTTTCTTCAGCACTGGAAAAGTGTGGGATGGACAGCTTATATTTTCACCAGCCTCTACCTTTTTTACTGGACTGCTGATTTGCCTCAACTGTTAAGCATTACTTTCTACCTCATCAGTTATATTGTTTTTTACATTTTTGCCCTTCACAATTATTTCAGGAAAAATGAACTTTCTGTTCCTGATATTTTAATGCTTACTCTGGTTAATGGCTCAAGCATTATAGGACTAACATATATTTTCAATGAATTACAATACGAACCTGTCATCATCTTCCCACTCATTTTTGCTGTGGTAAATGCAATCCTTTTCTTAAGAGAATATGGAAAAAGGAATTTCGGGACTTCTTTTTCTGTTTTTGCCGGGATAACTATCAGCCTTATTACAATAGCAGTTGCTTTACAGTTTAAAGCACATCTTATCACAAGTGTCTGGGCTATAGAAGCTACTTTACTCTTATTCATATGGAAAAAAACCGGTCATACAATATTTAAAACATGTTTTCATGTCCTTTTCCCAATGGTTATTTTTGCACAGATTATTACATGGTGCGAATATTTCAACACAGACAATCTTGCCATTATATTCAATCCTGTATTTTTAACCAGCCTGGTGACCATCGTTTCAACTGGTATCAATTTATATTTACTGAAAAACAACCGGAAAGAAACAGAAGCCAATACCTTTTTTGAAGACCTTATTACAATAGCAAGTTATGGAGTTATTTATACTGCATTCCTTCTGGAAATTATTTATCATATCAGTCACATGTCTTTGGCGGTAATAAGCAGTGTAGGATTACTATACAGTATCTGTTATATTTTCATCCTATTAGTTTTCAGAAATAAACTTAATATTCCCAATGATTTTCAGACCGCACTGATCTATCTGTTCTTTTTCCTTATTATAATTAACATTTCTGCTTCCACCTCATCAGTTGTGACGGATATTCTTTCAAAAGAACTTCAGAGTGGATTTTATTTATGGCACCTGCTTCAATGGATACCTTTTATATATATATGCTTAAAAATTGTTCCCGCTACAGGATTCCATCAATCGAAAATATCATATTGGTTTATTGCCCTCACACTCATTATTTCGGTTAGCTGTGAGCTTCATCATCTATATGTATTGACAGTCTCTAAGGATATTGCCGATTCGTATGCTGTAAAAAATCATTTTAACATTCTTTATCTTCCAATCATCTGGACGATACTTGCCAGTATTTTTATTTATATGGGATTAAAAAGAAATATTCAGCAATACAATAAGATCGGTTTTACTCTTATTGGTATAATGGCATTGAAGCTATACGCCTATGATGTATGGCAAATGGATAATATTTCAAGAATCAGTGCCTTTATTGCCCTTGGGATTATTCTGCTGTTAAGTTCCTTTACTTTTCAGCGCTTTAAGAATATCATCAAAAATATGGTCGATACAAAAGAAAAAAAAGAAGAAAATCAGGATTTATAATTAGATTAAAAGTTTTTATTTCTAAATAAAATTTAAAACATTCCAATATTTAATTCACATTTTGTAAAAAATAACTATATTTATCACGTTTTTAACAGTTACATATTCTGATTATGAAAAAATTACTCTACTCTTTTTTAATACTGTCATCTGCAACATTGTTTGCACAGCAAAAGCTTGCTATTGCTGATAATATGATTGGAACAGAAGCCCTGTTCAACTCGAAAGGCACTAGTATGCAGGTTGTAAAAGTCTACACTAGTGGATCTGAACTTCCTGCCAACCTGAAAAAATTCAGTTCTGTTTTCACCAACGGAGTTACTGAATATAAATCTCTGGATGGCGTAAAATTAAGTAAGATAACATTAGCATCTCTCAATAAACAAAAAGACCTTCCTGCCAATAATCCTGTTTTTATTGATGATTTTAAATTTACTGATTCATCAACTATGATAAGCACGGAGGTTCCTGCAACATCTAAGATAAAAGAGTACAACGGGAAACCAACTCTATATATTCATACGAAATAATTTTTCACCATAAAAAAAGGATAGACTAAGAGTTCTATCCTTTTTTATTTAATATTTCTTTCCCCACTTTTTCTTCAGTTCTTCATAGATTTTCTTTTCTGTTGAATTATTTCCGGGTTCATACAGTTTCACATCCCTGATTTCCTGAGGAAGGAAGTCCTGTTCTACAAAATTCCCTTCATAGGAATGAGCATATTTATATTCTTTTCCATAATCCAGATCTTTCATCAGTTTGGTAGGAGCGTTTCTTAAATGAAGTGGTACAGGCAGATTACCGGTTTGTTTTACCAACGCTAACGCTTCATTAATTGCCATATACGCAGAGTTACTCTTTGGAGAAACAGCTAGATATACAGCTGTCTCGCTTAAAATAATTCTCGCTTCGGGATTTCCAATCACATTGATAGCCTGAAAGCAGTTATTGGCAATAACCAGCGCATTAGGATTTGCCAACCCGATATCTTCTGCCGCCAGAATAAGCATTCTTCTTGCTATAAACTTAATATCTTCTCCTCCGGCAATCATTCTCGCCAGCCAATAAACAGCTCCGTTAGGATCTCCCCCACGCATGGATTTGATAAAGGCAGAGATAATATCATAATGCTGCTCACCATTCTTATCATACAATGCCATGGTTTCCTGAAGAACTTCCAGCACATCTGAATTGATAATCTCTTTGGTCTCTGTATTTTTATACTGATTCAGAACCAGTTCCACAGAATTGATCAGCTTTCGGGCATCACCTCCTGAATATTGTATCAGTGCCTCTTTTTCGAGAATTTTAAAGTCTGAGCCTTCATCTTTATTGTATCTTTCAGAAGCGATATCGATAAGTTCTTCAAGCTTTTCATAACTTAGAGCTTTCAGGATATACACCTGACTTCTTGATAATAAAGCAGAGACCACTTCAAAGCTCGGATTTTCTGTAGTAGCTCCTATTAAAACGATCCAGCCTTTTTCTACTGCATGCAACAGGGAATCCTGCTGGGACTTATTAAAACGGTGAATCTCATCAATAAACAAAATAGGTGATTTTCCGGAAAATAAATTCTGCTTTTTAGCATCATCAATTACATCACGAACATCTTTTACTCCTGAAGACACCGCTGAAAGTTTATAAAATTTTCTCCCGGAACTCTCAGAAATAATCTCTGCCAGTGTAGTCTTGCCTGTTCCCGGAGGCCCCCAAAGTATCAGGGAATTCAGGGAATTATTTTCGATCATTTTTCTGATCGTTCCTTTCTCGCCGGTAAGATGTTCCTGCCCCAGCACCTCATCCAGGGTTTTAGGTCTTAATTTCTCAGCTAATGGAATATTTTGATTCAAAGTATTTTATTTTTTAAGATCAATATTTCAGATTTCTACGCTCTGAAACTTCTAACAAAATTAAACTAATTTTAACTAAACACTATAAATGTTTGATTTATAACATTTTTAAATATATACAATTATATTATAGTAAAATATAGTAAATTTAACAATCAAATACGATTATATGAAAAAGCCTGAAATACGCATCTTTTCTTCTAAAAATTTATCAGATAAATGGTATGTATACATATATCTAGACGGTAAAATTATAAAAAAAATATATAAGGGACTCAATAAGGGGGTGACATTTGAGGAAAGAATGATTAGTGCTGAGGCTTTAAAATTATCTTTAGAAAAAGAGCTTAATAGCGGATGGAATCCAAAACTAAAAAAACAGAAGCCTACAGAAATTAAACTATTTGATGCTCTTGCGTTTGGTTTAGAAAAAAAGAAAAGAGACCTAAGTGATGGTTCGTTTACTGAATACACCAATTCTGTCAATATATTTAAAAAATATGCAAATGAAATTGGTTTATCTAGTCTGGAACTAAAAGATTGCGAAAAGTATCATATTAAATCGGTTTTAGAACTAGCTAGAAGCAAGAGAAAGTGGTCCGCTAGAAACAATAACAAAACACTAAGAAATTTAGGCTCTATATTTTCCGAATTAGTTGAATGGGACATGATTCAACAATCCCCTACTAAGGATTTAAAACCAATAAAAGAAATTAATGTTGGTAATTATGAGCTATTAAATGATGAAGAGCAAAAGGAAATATTTGAAGAATTAAGGAAAATTTCTTTTAATTACTATGTCTTTTGCTCAATTGTTTACTACATGGGTATAAGACCTGGTGAGTTATTAAAGGTAAAATGCGAGGACGTTTTGCTTGATAAGGGTCTTATAAAAATCACATCAGAATCTTCTAAAACAAATAAAACTCGTATTGTTCCAATATTAGGTGCAATAGCTGATAATATAGGTAAATTTGATCTGTCAAATCCTAACTTTTTTCTCTTTGGAAAAAATACAATAAATAGAGTACCTAAGTTATCGGAAGCAATATTTTGTCCTAATAAATACCCGATTAAAAGGAATTATCCAACTTATCTGTGGAGAAACATTGTAATAAAAGAATTAGAAATAGATAAAAAATTATACTCGCTTAAACACAAAGGCGCTAATGACAAATTAAAATCCGGATTAGACTTAAAAACAGTTAGTAGCATTTTTGGACATTCAACAGAAAAAATGACTGAAATATATGCTAATTATATCAATGAGATAAGGCTTGAAGACGCAAAAAAAATAAATCTTGATGAATACTAAATTTAAGGCGTCTAAAATCTGACGCCTTTTTCTTTTAGTTCTTCTATCCTATACTCAATTGTTTCTTTTGTCAATTCTTCATTGTGTACATGATGCCATACATAATGAAGATATTCAAATATTTCTTCATCTACTAAAGTTGATAAGAAAACGTAAAGATCCCTGCGGTCCTCATCTTCAAAGTAGTCTTCATCGAATTCAAAAATCGTATCAGCGGAGATTTCCCAGCGTTCGCAAAAATAACCGTCGAATTCTATATTCTTGTCTGCTGCCGCACCTCTGATTAGGTTCATGGCATCATCATAGAAGTTATCCAGATCTTCCGGATCTTCCTCAATGTAATTTGCAAGTAGTTGAAATATGTATTTTGAATCTTCCATGATTAAAATAATGTTGGTGGCGGCATTTTGTGAGGCTCTAGATTAACAGCAATAAGTGCAGGATCATAAGTAGGAAAAACAAATTCTTCAATTGGCTCATCTTTCAGAAACCGGTCTGCCATTTTAGCATCTAAACAAATTGGCATTCTCATTTTAGAATTGTGAATGATAGACATCAATTCATTTGCAGCCGTTGTAACTATCCCTACTCCTATTTCGTTATTGTCCCAGACGTCAAAGAATCCTGCCAAATATAGATGATCATTACCTTTCCATAAAACCTCATGTTTAACTTTTGCTGGTGTTTTCTTTCCTAGTATTTCTACATGCTGAAAATCATAGAACCCTGATATTGGAACTACGCAGCGATTATTTTCAAACTTCTTATAAAATGTATGTGTTTTTTCTGCAGTTAGGTTTAATCCTTTTGCAGGTTTATCCTTCGGGATCTCTGCATATAGGCCCCAAGTCCCGTGTGTGATTTTTCGTCCATTATGTTCTAAAACGATAGGCATTGCGGGTCTTGTAAACGCAGAAACACTTTCCTCCTGGACATAATCACTCTCGTAATTTTCTGCATTCATTTCATCAGCAATCTCTTTTAGATTTACTTTTTTATTATTAAATGAATAACACATAGAATATTTTTTATTGAATATACAAATTTTGTACAAATGCCAACCAATGCATTTATGCATTTAAAATTATTGAGTCTTCAAAGCTTGTCGAGTATTTAGGCGATAGGTTCTTTTGTTTCATTTTCCATGTCGTCTGAACATCCATACTTGCCAGCTTAACCTTTTGTTTGCCTAATCGTTTATTCATTGTGTCGATAGCCGTCATTATAGGCTTATGTTTCTCATGGTAATCTGTATCAAACATACTTGTCATCCTTTCGGTTTCCGGTACAAATGTTCCCGTAATCACACCAGCCTTTCTGTATTTAGGTCCTTGAATGAATATTTTATCTAATGCTTTTTTAGCGAACTTTGAAATTTCAATGCTGGAACTGCTAGGATTTGGAAGAGTTACCGTAAACGAGTCTGAATATTGGACTTGATTTTGTTTAAATCGGTCCGTCATTATGAAAACAGTCACATGCTTACAACATGACTTTTGCTCACGGAGTTTTCGGGCACACTCTGAAGCAAACGTAGATACACGTTCATGCATATAATCATACTCTGCGTGTCCGGTATCAAAAGTCCTTGTTGTGGAAATATTTTTCTTAGGCTCAGAAACACTCATTCCGTATTGAGGCTCGCCTAATAACTCTTTCTTCATTCTCAATCCTAGAATTCCCATTTCCTGCTGCAGGAATCCATCCGGTAACTGGGTAAAATCCCAAGCTGTATGAGCCCCATAACTTCGAAACTTATCATTGTACCTTCGGCCAATCCCCCACAGATCGTCAATAGGAAACCACTTTAAAGCTGCTTCGATTTTTTTCCAAGAATCCAGCATGTATACTGATCCGGTCCTATCCGGAAATTTCTTTGCTATCTTATTAGCAACTTTAGCTAATGTCTTAGATGGTGCCATACCAATACTTGTTGGCAGGTCCAGCCCCTTTAATACATCTTGGCGAAGATTTATCATTTTTTGATATTGATCAGAATATCCATCCAGGAATAAAAATGACTCATCAATACTGTACGGTTCAATATCATTGCAATATCTTCGAGTAATATTCACTACTCTATTGCTTATATCTCCATATAAAACAAAGTTCGCCGAACACACTACAAGACCATGTGTTTTTTCAAAGTGCTTTAGTTTGAAATACGGCTCGCCCATCGGAATGCCCAAAGCTTTAGCTTCATTACTTCGAGCTATTGCACAGCCATCATTATTCGACAGAACAACAACCGGACGTTTTCTCCATCCGTAATTAAAAATTCTTTCGCAGCTTGCATAGAAGTTGTTGCCATCAATAAGTGCTATCATAATTTTCTCCAATTCTTAAATGTCCATGTTACGACACCCCACAAGAAAAACTCTGTTTCATCTGTGATGTCAAAATCTGAAAATTCAATATTTGCTGATTCAAGTTTCAATTCTTTAATCCTATTTCCTTTGTCATATCTTGGACGGAATCTCTTAATGAAAAATTGATTTTCAATAATAGCTGCAACCAGATCATTTGGCCGGGCTTCAATACCTTTTTGTATCAAACACCAATCATCACTTAATATGCCTATATCTTTTAAAGAGTCCCCGGATATTCTTCCCGGAAACGTTGTTATCGGATCTTTTACCAATAGCTTTAAAAAGTCTATACTTTCGTCTGGGAAATCAAGCGCAGCACTTGGAAATGCGCCATAGCCACCAGCATGTATACGCTCTTCTAAGGGAGTTAAAACTACAGGATCTTTGCATTCCAAACTAAATAACTCTAAATTTCCGATACTTTCCATAGCGCAAAGTTATGTACTTTTTGAACCGTTTTTTATCAAATCGCTGTTAAATTTTCATAGGACAAAGCAAAACCCTTTATACGACAGAACTTGACGCATTAAAAAGTTATCCACAAAAAAAATGAAAAACCGTAATTGTATTATTTATTTTTTTCTCACATTTGTTTGAAATACACTTAAATGAAAAAAGAAAAATTACGTCTTATCAGAAAGCAAAAAGGCTATACTCAGCAGCAGATAGCTGATTTTATCGCTACAGATGTGTCTAACTATAGTAGAAAAGAAAGTGGTATTATTAAAATTTTCAGAGATGAATGGGAGAAAATTGCTCGTTTTTTAGATGTCCCTTTAGAGGATATTTATCAGGAAATTTTATTAAATGAAGTTGTTAGTGGCATTGTTACAAATGATGAAATAATCAAATATATAGAACAGTTAGAACAAGAGAATAGTGCGCTCAAACATAAATTGGATATTCTTAATGGTAAGCAAATTGCAATAAAAAAAATATTGGAATAACTATAGCAATTGTAGTCATAATACTACGGGAATCCGTAATTGCCTTTTTGATATAGATTGTATATTCGAAAATTAACCAATATTATATGACAGCAAAAAAAATAACAAGAGCTACTCATGAGGAAAAATTAAAACTTGGAGGCGCAGAGATCGATGTTGCCGTATTAGAGAACGGACAAAGAATAATAACCCAGAATGGTGTTTTTAAGGCTTTAGATCGCCCATCAAGGGGTAATTCAAGGGTGATCGGAATACCTAACAGTGGGGAATTTTTATTTATATATTCTCAGAAAAAAAGGGGCATCAATAACCCCATCATTTCGAGTCTGATTATTATAAGAAGATATATTGTTGCTGAAAATTAGTTTCTCTTCAAAACTTTGGTTTTTTCTGAAGGTGAAGTAATATTCGCAGTAAATATAAGCAGGATCATTCTCAACTACATACATTGTATTCTGAAAAAATACTTTGTCTAAATCAAAAATAGTATCTTCTAATTCTAAAGAAAATGTTCCCGGAAATATTCGTTTAAACGTTATCCTTCCAAAGTCCGAATATACTAAAGAAAAAATAGGATCTGTTGTTCCGGTTTGATTAATATAGCCTATCAACTCTTTGTATGGTTTTTCTGCAGGCGGACCTATTGGTCCTTGTTCCCCTTTTTCCCCTTGAATACCTTGATCACCTTTCGGTCCCGGATCTCCAGAATCGCCTTTATCTCCCTTATCGCCTTTACCTTCAATATTAATAACTGAGTAATTAACTGAATAATCTATTTGAGTGGTTAGAAATTCAATAGTAAATGATGCTTCGGTTTTAGATCCGCAGTCACATGGAGACAATGATACCTTGAAGTCTTCAATAGCTATCATTTCTTTACCTAGACCATGAAAATCTGCCCAGTATTCAATAATGTAATGCTCTGATCTCAGATTCTCTATTGATGAAAATGTAAAGTATACAGAACCATCATTTACAACACCTTCAATATCGCTCAAAAATGAATTACGAAGTCTTATTTTTGCTGTAAACAAATCAATAGAAATGTCACGCCCTAGAAACTTGAAAACACGTCCTTCAAACGTAGAACCTTGAATTTCACAGTTACTTAATTTTAATGCCTTGCAACTCATGATTACCTATTTTGCAAAAAATAAATCAGCTTCGGATTTTCTTCTGCGGATCAGCCCATTTAAAGTTTTACCACCAGCAGTAATATACTTATTAGTGAACCAATTTCTGATCTCCGTTTCTCCTGCTTTTTTATTGACTAAAGAAAACAGCCCATCAGATCCGCCGGTGTTATAAGTATGAGAAACTAAAGCGTCAAACTGATTTTGATTAACCGAAACTTTTATTTTTTTAGCCACGATATTTTCATACACCTGCAGGTCTTGTCTAAGCGCTTCTTCAGCTTCTGTTTCAGTGAAAATTGTGGCTCTTTTTTCCGCAGCTGCCTTATTTCCCACTCCCTTTAAAAAGTTTCCTTTATCATCACGCATTGCTCGGCCGTATCCTTCTGTCCATATTCCTACCGGGTCCATTTTTGGCTGAAGTCCTGGCTTTTTCAAATCCCCATCATGAAGACTTTCAAATTCTTTTATTAAGTCTATTCCTTTTTGTGATGTTTTCATTTTTCAAGTATTTTGTCAATAATAATTTTTGCGCAGAAACCAGTGCCGGCTCCCAATGTGTAAAAAGTGATTTTTAATAGGATGTCGATCATAACCTAATTAAATTGTAAGAAATGCCAATTCCAAAACCAGGATGAAACTGATTTACTCCAGGTATATAATAATATCCAGCCTGAACACCAAACCCAATTCTTTTGGGTTTTACATCAATTCTTTTTTTAAAATGCTCAACACCGTTAATCTTCATGTTTTTGTCCGGAGAAGAAATGTCAATGTAAGAATGATCTTTACCAAAAAGCCATTTACGTTCACTGTACTTAACAACATCTACAATCGCATTGTATTTATAATCAAGTGTACTATCTTTTGTATTTGTAACAATCTGCATATACTTGTTTTCATAATACATACGATCTTTTTCCCGCTGATCCTTGCTTGCCTTTAGTTGACCTTCCAGAATGAACTTAGCTCTCGTTAATTCATTTATCTTTTCGGTTGCAATATTAAGAGCTGGAGCAAGTGTATCTTGAACATAAGTGTTGTAGTTCCTAGTTATATGATTCTGGATAATTTCTCCTTCATTTTCTTTAAACTTGCCATGCAACGTACTATCTATTTTACTCATCCATAATGCCATAGCTATACTATCACGTTTGTGCTTAAAGTCATCAATAACTCTGTCGTTCTTACTTGGTGTAAACCATCCATTAAAAAGGTTTGCGACTAAAACTATAACCGCCAAAACCAAAATCGCTATAAATGCATTCTTTTTCATTTTGCTTGATTTAAAATTGTTTTGGCCTGTTCTTGAGTTTTCTCCCTTAAAGTGCTGTCAGCTTTTTTTATTGTTTCCTTCTCAATGTATCCGGCCTTTGTTAATAATTGATCTTTTAAGGCATCTTTCTCCCATCTTTCTTTTTCGTACAACTCTTTCCAATACTGCTCTGAGTCACTGTTTTTATTCATGTTAATGAAATATGTTATCCAAAACATAACAAAGAAAACAGCAGCAACGAAAGCAATAGGATTCTTTGCGATAAGTTGCTGAACCCGTCCGATTTGATTAGTATTTGGATCTGCCATTTCATTTTATTAAATTACTTGTTACAAACTCTTTCATTATTTAATTCTTAATACACAGTATCCGTATACATTGGCAGTATCTACTTTCACATTTATTCCCAGCTCTGATATTGCCACTTCGCTAAGGATACTCACATTAGGTGTTTTCTCGATCACTTCGATTTTTTTTCCAATTACTTCTTTTGGAAGTTCTATTTTTTCAAATATTGAAGCATTCCAATCAAGCATTAAATAATACTCTCCGTTGTCAAGCCATTCCACTTTAGAAATTCTTCCTACAGGATAATTTGATCTATCCTGGTAAGATCTATAAGATTGAAATGAGAAATTTTGAAAAGCCTCTATAGTTTGTGTATCGGCTATACGTGGGTAAATCTTTCGTGAAGTATACAGCCACCCAGCGTTGGCATTGTTCGTTCTATCAAAGCCCTTTGACTTTACAAATCCTACCGCGAAAGCCTTACTACTATCATATTGAATGAATCTATCCGGAGAATTAGTTGAATTCTCCCATTTTGTTTTTTCCAGGTAAATTGGCCCAGCTGGTGCCGATGTCCAATTCTCGCCCTTTCTGAAATCATATGTCTTAGTACCATCTGACAATGGTGTTGACTTGTTAATATAAAGATTTCCGCCTGTGAATGCCATCATCTGAATACCATTAGCGAATTCAAATGTCATTTTCTTATAGTTATAGAAGGACTGATTAATAAGACATGTATTCCCAATATATCTATACACGATAGATACATTAATTAGCTTATCAGCTCCTATTTCCGTAAAATCCAGATTAGAAGTATAGCCCCCAGAAGGCCTGTCAGCTATTACCTTTAACACAACTGATGTAAGGTCATAAATGTCATGAACGTCGATCACGTCAACGAAATTACACTTACGTTCACCTCCTCCAAGTTCTTCTGATCCATTGATTAATACTTGCCTCTTCACTGACTTTATAAATGGAAATACATTACCAGGGTGTTCACTTGTATACCCTGAAAATGCCCCTTCTGGAAAAGTTAATGTTCCTGATGGTTCTGGGAATGTATATGTAAACCCATCAGTAGCTTTATTTTTAGCACAAATAATAAACGAATTAGCATTAGTTATTTGAATGATGGTAAATTCATTTCCAGCAGCATCCGTGGCGACCTTGCCAATATCAGCATATGTTTTCCCGTGCGCCGTTTTTGTGATTTTTCTAGGTAGCGCCCATCCGTGATTTCCTCCAATGTAGCTACCACCAACAAGTATAGGTGCTATATCATCTGAACTATCTTTGATTAAATTTCCAGAAGTTAAACCTCCATCTTTATCAATCAAAAATTCTCCTTCAAAATTTACATTCCTATTTTCTGTAAGATTATTCCTGAATACATTAAGTTTTGATACTATCTCTTTAGAATTAGAGAATGGCATTCCTACAAATAGTATATCCCCATCTCTTTTTACCCTTATATCTAATCCAGTGCCTTCAACAGCCTTTAATCTATCATTGAGATCTTTCAATGATGTAGATCCGGAAAACTCATTATTAACGCCGTTGTATACAGTATCATATTGAGCCGATTCTGTTAATATAGTAAAGTCATAGACAGACATTTGTTTTTGAAAAAAATCAGACCCATTAAATAAAAAGAAATACGCGATAGTATTCCCCGTAAATGTTGACTTCCATACAATATTTTCAAAATTTATCCTAACGCGAATGAAAGACACTCCATTTATTTCTTTTTCTGCAATTATTTTACATTTTCCTACTGCTGAAGAATATTCAGGAATATCTGGCGTATTATTTACAATTGATTCTTTTCCCGCAATAATATCAGCAGCGTTGAAGCTATAATCTACATAACCTAAATATGATTTGAATTCACTTGTGAAAATTGAATCAAATTCATCCTTTTTAAACCAATACGAAAATGAAATTAAAGATGGTCTATTTAATCCTATAAATATGTCTTCTTTCTTAAACATCGTTGCTCCAGATGGGTCATCATCGCTGAAAAACACACGTTTAAAAGATAGATATTCCGATGCTGGTCCATCATTGCTTTCAAAACGAATCCCGAAAGCATTAGCTTCATCAGGTGCTGCTTTGAAGTATTGTGGATTATTGCTATTTTCTCCAGCATTGATTCGGCTACTTATGTTTGCCTCTAACTTTTCACTAACAAAATTTGCTACCGTTTTGCCAGTCTCTGCTTTATCAATGGATGTAGGATTTAAATCCGTTGAGTTATAATCAACACTTGGTAAACTTGTTAATTCTTTTTTTGAGACACCATTCGTTACCCAAATCTGAACTATATTTTTATCTAAATCATCGGCAGTAACAATGATTGGATTTAAACTAGCATCTTTAAAATTAGTATAAGTCCCAGCAGTTTTAACTTCCCATTTTTCAAAAATATTTTTATCGCCAGGCTTCCATGGCGTAGGACTGCTTTCCGGCGATGCTTCTCCTGTAATATTTATATTATAATTATTAATTGCGTCTGCCGTTTTCAATAAAAATGTTTTTACTGTATTGAATTCTGACGCAAAATGCTTATCTCCAAATGCCTTATTAGGCATGTCTTGTATCGGTTTTTTATCAATCATCATAATTCCACTTTGTTATATTTTTCCCGATAGGATTCCTATTTTGAATTTCGTTGTTATAGTTTTTACCCCCACATCCGCAATTTTTACAATCAATTTGGACGCAATCTTTTATTTCCTCCTCATCTTTTATTGTACACAAATAATCTTTTACCATTTCCAGATATATCTCTGCATTTTTATAATGCTCATTCATGATTGATTTAAGTTCATTAATGGGAGCTGCAACGCTGTCTTGATTTATCTTTTGAACAACACCCACTGATGTATCTATATAACCATGTCTAAATATATAAGCTGCATAACTAGCATGAATTAAAACTCTTTTTAACCCAAAATGAACTTTTAATTTCCCTGCGCATTCATATTCAGAGCCACACCATATTTTTTTTACAAAATCATTATTTGGATCAGATGTTATTTTACTTATTAAACAATATCCAACTTTAGGTATAAGCCATAAATTAGTTTGCTCTCTAACAAATACACATAATTGCTCCCAGTCACAATGTTTAGCAACTTGTCCAACACACTCAAAGTCAATCTTGGATATTAAATTTAGCTCTATGTTACAAATCGGTACCATTATTTTGCCTTTTAGGTTGTCCAATCATTTTATCAGCTAGATCACTGTTAATTCCATATATCTCTTTAATAATTTCTATTGCCGATGCCCTTTCAGTAAAGCCTTCACTAACACTCTTTTGAAGTTCAATCAAAGCTGATACACCGCCAACGGAACCCTTCAATTCAGCTTGCGACTTAAGCCTTAGTTCTTCACCAACATCACTGGAAACCTCTTCTTCAATTATTGGAATGATTTTAAATTCTTTATCAAATATTTTCTTGAAAAGATCTTCAACTTCATATCTTACATGGGCTGTTATAGAATTGTAGACCTTAGTTGCTTCCTTAATTGCTTCGCCCGATGTACCAAAAACACCTCCTTCATTGTCGTTTATTAAAATTTTGGGTGTTTGATAACAATTCCGGATATTATCTTTAATATCTTCTAATGCTTCTTTGAACTTTTTAGGATCATAAGACGATTGTACCGTTTCAACTGCTATTGTACTTTTTATATCTTCAACTTGGAAAGGTGTATTGATGTGATAAACACCTCCGGCATTTTCAGCTCCTAACCAATCATAAAAATCATTTTGAAATTTTCTTTCAGAATCAGGATCTAATCCGTTTGTGATCAGTATAGTCTTATCAATAAAACCTAGTCTAATATTATTGTTGTGATACAAGCTCATTCTGAATTCTGAATCCGCATCATTCATTCCCTGGGCATTTAACCAACCATGTGAATATTCTTTATTTTTATCATCTAGTGAATAATACAGAACTTGACCCCGGTAATTGCGTATTTGAGTTTTTAAATCACTTTTGGGACTATCTTTTTCCCGCTGATCTTTAATACTATTTATGTTGTAAGGATAGAACCATTTGCTTTTTTTATTCTTTCTTTCTGTAATAAAACTAAAACGTTTTTCAATCTTTGACCAATCCCTGTAAACAATAATACCTTCATTGCCATAATCATCTTCTTTCACTTTACGACATTTCTTGTACTCAAGAACATCAAAATAATTTACCTTTCCCTCAATGTCATAGTTTAGGTGAATATAAACTCCCTTATGTGTTTTTAGTGATGATACAACATCTAACAAACATCTATTTAAGGTTATGGTTTTCCCTTTTCTGGTGTTTATTTCAGCTGCAAAATTATCTTCAAATCCTTTTCCGAAAATAAAATTTCCAAGCTTATTTGAACAGCTTAATGCTGTAACGGAATTACGCTCAATTGCCTCTAACCTGTCTGGATAAAGGTTATCAACATCATTAAGATAAATATCAAAATGGCATTCCTTTCTTTGTGGAATAATTCGATTATAAATCTCAACGAATTTTGCTGTAAACTTTGATAAATTATCTTCTGCTTTTTGCATTAGTTTTGTCTTTTTCTTCCTCGTCTTGGTTTTTCTACCTCTTCTACTTCATTAACTGCAGCATCTTCTGTCGTTTGCAATACGTTCGGCTCTTTTTTTTTATAATCTTCCTCAATGATTAAATCTTCTGTAGTTTTTTCAGCTACTTGTGGAAGTACATAAAACAAGTCTTTTGCATCTGGTTTTAATTCAAGATACCTCAACCAATCCGCATCAGATGAATTACTAGACCAAACATCACCATACAAGTACTTTAATGTCCCTCTATCTTTTAGAACATAAGTTTTATTGCTATTTTCTATTTTATTTTCCATTGGAATAATATTATTGTTTAACACTTGATTCTTCCACAGATTGAAATGATTGTTAAATTGGCAACCAAAACAACCTTGCGGTAATTGCCCCCAATCTTCAAGTAGAAATTGTTTATAGGCATTAAAAAGGAGCGGTGTGTTTCTAACCGCATCCGCTCCTTTATTTATTAATTCTATTCTATCCATACTAACTAAAGGGATAATCGAAAGTGTAATTGAAGAAGGGGGTGTCCCCGCCCCCATTTAGTTTCCCAGGGAGTCAAAGAATGCTTTAGTAGTTGTATAATCGGTTAAAAGCAGCCTTAGTGGTGGATCTTTTTCAAGATTTGGCTCACGAGACGCTAAAGGAATGATGGAATTACCGTTATTCTCATTGGAATTCCATGTGAATTCTCCAATCTTCAACCCGTTATCGAAGCCATATATCCAGAATGCATCTTTGTTATCAGTACCCTTATCTCTTTGGTGTACAATGGCAACTACCTCAGCCCCTACTGCTAACGCCTTAAGGTTGCAAACAGTTTCAATTGACATGCCTTGACTGAAAAGATTAACTGTATGAGTAAAGAGGTCTGCATAATCACCAATCGTTAAATTGTACGATGCTGATAGTAATTGTTTAGAAGGAATCCCTTCAAAGGTTACGGCCTTTAAAGTTGTAGGATCTCCTGCATAAGCCGTAATTGAATGTTGACACGCTGGTGCCGTAGCTCTTTGGATTGTAAAATCTGCAAGATTCGCTAAAATATCATCCCTGTTAATCAGCTTTATAGTTTGCTCTAATCCACCTGTTGACTTATTATCACAGTTGAATAGAGAATTGTTTATAATTTTTGCGCAATTTGCCATAATCAGTTTTTTAGATTGCTAGAATGAAATTTTTATCAAATGTTGCTTGTACGTCAATGTTTGTCTTAACTCTGATTTGAAGCTTTTCAGTGACAGGATCATAAATTCTCTTCATTTGTTTAAATGCATTCATATCACAAGTACCTACAGAAATTTCAGTATCGTATGTTAGTAATGCTCTATGTGGTTTATCATACTTAGTTGCAGATGGGCCAGCGATGTATTTCACCAATTCAGTCCATTCTTGCTCAATCTGAATTGGAACACCCATATAATTAAGATTCTCTAAAGAATACTTAGAACCCGTAACCCCATCTGTTGGTGAAAAACAGCAGTTAATTTCTTTATTCTCTTGTAGCCAATTCAAGTAATTTAATGCTAATTCTTGCGTTGCTCTTATCTTAAGACCCGGTTTAGTCATCATAAACGGTCTATTTGTAAGCATTAACGAATACATCTGCTTGAAATACTTATATCCTGCATCGGCAGGCAATGTCATTTGAACAGCAATATCTACTCCTTCGTTTTGAGTGATCGTTACTCTTTGTTGAGCAGCTAAAATAGGGTCGTTTAGAATTCCTTGTAACTTCAAGAATATGTTGTCAATTCCGGCAAAGTCTGCATTTGCATTGTCTTTGTAGTCAAAGTATGTAATTCTCCACTGAGAATCGTTTACCGCTTTCATTGTTTGATCGACAACAAATTGATAAAATGCGCTGTCAAATTCAGTTTCTGGATCTGATTGACACTTTAACATCCAGAATGCTCTGAAATTCTTAGTAATTTGTGCATCATTCCAGCAGAATTCTAGTGTACAGTCATAGTTATGAGGCGACCATAGTTTATTAGTTGGTTCAGATGAAAGAGTACAAGAGTTCCAAGTACATCCTGTATCACTTGACTTTTTTAAGAAACCCCAGTTTTTTGGCTGCTCCCATGCAATAATTGGAGTATTATGTTCAATTCCAGTTTGTATGTAATGTCTCTGAGCAAAGTCTGATGTTTCTACAGTCTCCTGGAAAATCATATTATTGATATTCAATTCTCTTGCTTGAGCAAGATCACATGATGCATCAATTAAATCTTGAATATTAAAATCGTATGCTAATGCCATTTACTTTGTGTTTTTTAGTTTGAAATTTTCGAATCTGTTTTTACTAACCTGAGGTTGTACATTATTTTGCGGTGTAGGCGGTTCGTTTTCTAATCCAGCTCCATATTCACCAACAATATTTTTAAGGCTATTAAATGTACCCTCAAATTCTTCAACCTTATTAAACTTTCCTTTTAGATCTTCAATTGTTGAATTTTGAGCAGTTAATTTATTTTCTAACTCAGTATTCTTTGACAAAAGGTTTTCTATCTTTTCATTCAAAGTATTAAGGGTTACAGAATCTATTTGACCTTCTTTTTCTTTAATCTCAGTAACTTTTCCGCTTTCGAAACTGTAAACATCTCCGTCTGCCATATTCACTGTACCACTCGCATTTTTACCGTTAATAGTTGCAGCATCGCCCACCTTCGGCTTTTCTCCTTCATTAAGCTCAGCAAATACAACTTCCTCTTGTTTGTCAGTGTATAGCATTGCGTTTTTAGAAGGGGCTTTTTTGTTTTTAAACAGATTTTTTATTTCTGTCAACAAAGAATTCTCTTCTTGCGTCATTTTATTATTTATTGAATTATTTCTAGATCTTTTTAGTGAGTTGAAAATGATTTGTTTTTCTGAATTGAAAACAGGTTTTGAACTATCATCATTTTCAAGTTCGGTGTAGAATCCATATTCAAGGCACTGCTCTGCTGTTATCCATGTATCTTCCAGCATTAATTGAAGAGCCTTATCTTTTGTCAGTTTTGTTCGCTCCTCATATAAAGAAGCAATCATTCCATCAGTTTTTTCAAGCTCTTCAAACTGTTTTTCAACTTCATTTTTATCACCAACTACATAAGTCCATGCATTATGGACAAATGGTTCAGCATACTTATTACCAATCCTTCTATCACCTGCTAGTAAAAGCGTAACTCCGGCACTTGCACAATATCCATCTATTCTAGTGGTTATTAAAACGTTTTTCTCTTTACCAAATCTTCTAATTTTATTGTAAATAGCGAAAGCAACAGCCGTATCTCCGCCTAAAGAATGTATATTGAAAATAACCTCATCACCTGGAGAAACGACAAGTTTAGACAGTTCTTCATCAACATATTTAACATCGATATATTGAAAGCTTTCTTCAGCCCAAACGAGATCCAATATCTCTCCATAAAGTTTTATCTCATGCTTCATTAAAATCCATTCTACCTTATACAAAGTTTCACATTTTTATTAGTAATTTTGCTAAAACATAGTTCGTTAAGACAACACGTACTATGTCTATTTATTAGGCTATTACGACTTTTCACGAACTATTTAATTCGCAATGATTATGATATTAATGTTCCTAGTTTTATGTTTTTGCTTCTATTGGTTCCTAAATGCTATGTTTAGGAAAAAGAAAAGCCAGGTAAATCCATATATCGAAACTCATCAAAATAAAATGAATGATGATAAAATATATGATGATTATATAGAATTCTGTAAGAAAAATGGAGAGCTACCAATGGAAAAAATTGGATTCAGGGAATTAAGAATGAGAGAGGAAGAATTGAAAAGAAAGATAAATGAAAGTATGAGATAATAGATAAGTTTTTGAATTAACAATTACGGTTTCCCGCAAAAACCATATCAAAAATATTTCCTTTCTTTGGGGAAAAATTAAATCATGAAAAGAATTTTACTCCTAGCATTACTTGCTATATCATTTTTGTCTTCAGCACAAATATTTGTCAACAAAGAAGACATTAAGGACAAAACGGATGTATTTGAAGTTTGGGCATTTATAAAACCGTTCAACTTAAAAGAATCATACTTTATCAACTATGGTCAAAAAAAATTTAGACCTAATAATTATGATTTTTCCGGACAGGGTATTTTTGATAAAGACAATAGAAAGTTTGAAAAAGGTGAATGGCTCCAGCTTGTACAATATTTAAAATCTCAGGGATTTGAAAAGAAAGAAGAAAGACCAGGGACAATTGGAGATATAACTGGTAGGATTGCAACTTTTGAAAAAATAAAGAAATGAAATATTTTTTATCAATTTTTACTATTTTTTTAAGCATTTTTTGCTTCAGTCAACTAAAAGTTGTCGATGATAAAGGTCCTAAAATGATTGAGGTTGGAAAGGTAGGACCTATGGGAACGACAAATATTTCCATGTTAAAATCTGAAGATGATAAAATTTACTGCTTTGAGTATCAAGACATGAAATTTACACAAATTAATACATGGAAAAAGTTTTGTTTCATTAACGAAAATGACGACATAAATAATCTATATAATTTAATAATTGATGGTTTTGAAAAAAACATTAATAATGAAGTAAAATTAGAGTCACAATTACATTATATTACATTAAGATTTGAGAAACAATTAGGAGTAATGAATTTTGATTTTGCTGCAAAAGATAAAAGCACTGGAATCGTTGGATATTCAAGATACTTATCCAAAAAACAAGTTAATAAACTTTTTGGAAAGACTAAATAGCCCTTTTCATGGTCTGCAAAGCTATTTCTACAGTTCTTACCGTGACTTTACAAAATACAGCTACAACCTTTTTTCGTTCCATATTTGAATCAATATGTTTTTGATTTTCATATTGTTCATAAATTGAAAGATAATCAAGTGCGGTTTCAATATTTTTGACTCCGCACTTATTTAATTTATAGAAAAGACTTCTATTGTTTAGAACTACTTCCTTCACTGTTCCCATCTGCTGCATTTCTTTACTGATTGTCTTAATTTATATGATAAAACACACCCACATTCACCACAAGTTTTACCGGATAATTGCGATATTTGTTTATCTTCTACTCGTAATTCAGGTATTGGCTCATCGATACTAAAGATACAACTTTTACAATGTTTTTCCAACCTGATAACAGCTAATTCAACAGCTTTTTTATTATTAGTTTTGAAATTTGCAATACCAACAGCAACAGCTTTTGTATCTCTGATAATATTTACCTCATCTTGTTTTTTTAGGCTCTCACAGAACCTTTTAAACACCTCCTTCATATCTTAAAAATTTGCTCCATTTTGAATTTCCCTATTATTTGAAAGCTCCACTAATCCCATTTGACTTCCGCTTTGTGTGCCCAGAAGCGCCCCCTCTAATACTGCTTCACCTATTACTTCACGCATCATGTCCATATCAATTAAGGATTTAAAATTATTCTGTACAGTTGGCAAACTGCTTATATTTCCTACTACCCCTCCTGATGCGAACTTAACACCTCCGCCTAATTGATTGATCCGAGAAAGAACATCTCGATACATTGCAGAACTTCTCTTATTTATTATAACCTCACCTCCTTCAGCCTCAATCATTCCACTAGGGGTATTTATTGGAATTCCTCCATTAGAATGCGAAGGACCAATAAGAACACCGTCGGCTGCTTTTGGAGTTGCTTTTGCCTGCCCATAGGCTACAACACCATTTGATAGTGACATTAACCCAGATGATGCGCCAGATGGAATATTGATCCCAGTTATTTTCGCAACATTTGCTAATCCAGACGCTACCGCCAAACCTGCAGCC
The DNA here is from genome assembly GCF_037572595.1 of Chryseobacterium sp. MYb328. Lineage (NCBI taxonomy): Bacteria > Pseudomonadati > Bacteroidota > Flavobacteriia > Flavobacteriales > Weeksellaceae > Chryseobacterium > Chryseobacterium sp. MYb328. Next base: position 35,080 of record NZ_JBBGZQ010000019.1, read on the forward strand.
ACGGCTCCTAATGTTGGTCCAACAATTGGTATCCCAGATAGTGAATTAAACGCTTTAGTTGCTGACATATATGTTGTTATCGTTGTCTCTGCAACAGCGAGTGATTTCCCGAATGCGCTTTGCTCTCCGGCAATTTGAGCCATACCCTGTGCTATTCCAGCCGCAAGAGCGTATTTTGCCATTTCTTTATTTCTTGCTATTTCTACATCTTTATTTGCATATTCGGCCTGAATTACATTTAATGCTGATAATAGGTTTTTAAGATTTTGTTTCTTTATTTCATCTTGTTCTAAGCCAATTTGATTTTCCAGCTCTTTTCTTTGAGCTTCTATTTCTGAGTTTATATCATAATTCTCCTGGTTCAGTTGTCTTTTTAATTCATTCTCTTGAAGAAAACTTGCTAACTTCTGTTCAGTTTGTTGATCTAAATTAACTTTTTGTAAAACTAATTCAGAGGCGTGTTGTGATTCTAAATCCGCTATTTGTTTTTGATACTCTAATGCTCTGGCTAAGTTTTTAGATTCAGTTTTTTGAGTCTCGTAATTTTTATCTAATTCCTTACGTTTTTCATAAACATCATTAACTATTTGAATTTCTTTTGTGTCATATTCTTTTCTAACAACCTGCTTCTGGGCTTCGAGATTCTTTTTCTGATCAAGTTCTTGTTGACTATTACCTTTGATGGCAGCCAACTGCTCATCAAGTGATAGCAACTTCTGCTCTCTTTCTTGCTGATTTGCCTGAAGCATCTTTTCTCGAACATCATCAAGGTACTTTTGGATTTGATTTACGCGCGCTTGTGTTAGTCTTTTATCAGACTTAAGCTTTTCTGCATTCATGGCAATATACTCTGCCAATTCAGATTGTGTTGCCTGGATTGCGATGTTAGCTCTTTCTTTTGCGTTTGCTAAATCTTGTTTTGCTGCTGCTTCTGCTGCTTTTTCAGCCTTTAATCTTGCTTTTTCAGCTTCTTTTTGTTGCTTATCTAATAATTTTTGACGATCCGCAGCTGCTTTTGCCGCAGCATCTGCTGATGCCCCAGTGTCCTTTCCATTTTTTTTAATTTTAGTATCATCTCTATATACAATTTCTTCTTTTGTTGGTTTTTGTTTGTTTAATGCAACAATTTTTTCTGCTTCTTTTCTCGCATTTTTTAATTCGTTTGTGATAGAAAATGTTTTAAGTTTATTTAACGCAGACGAAAAGTCTAAATTCTTTAAATCTTGTGCCACACTAATAACTTGATTGAATAGACTCTTAGCAGTTAATGCAAATGTTGTTATAAGTACACGGCTGTTTTCAATGATTGTTCCAAAACCTTTTACCACAGTTGACAATAAAATAATCGCTCCCTTGATTAAGTTTAATGGGTTTAGGGTTTGCATTATAGTTTTTATCCATCCTCCAGTTTTTTCTGTATTAATTCCAATTGCATTAAGTAAATCATTAAATAAACCCTTAAGAGGCTCTAATGCATCAATCATAATATTTCCATATTTAACTAGCTCATCAAATACTTCCTTTGCTAAATCAGATGTTCCCGTTAATTTATCAAACCAAAGTACAATATCAACTAACCCACCTGCTAATTGAACTAAAACTGTTTTAATTTTAACCCAAGATAACTCAATCCCTTTAGTGAATCCAGATACTAAATCTGATTTAAATGCTTCGGTTTTAGCTTTTTCAAGCTCAACATTCGCGTCTGCCAATTCTAATGTTGCTTTTTGTCCTTCTGTTAATGTTTTAATTTCTTTACTGTTAGCAAGGTTAACAGCTTCAATTATTTTGACAAGTCCACCAGCATCTTCTCCGGCTCCTTTAAATACATCTGCATTTAATTGAGCAATTTGCTGAGTGTTTAGTCCTACCTTTTGGGCTTGAATAGATATTTGATCTACCGCCTGCTTAACGGTAACAGATGCATTTCTAACCCCCTTAAGTAGATCATCTGAAAATGTTTGTCCAAAAGCATTAACTAAAGCGTCTCTAGTTGCTTTTGTTTGCTCGTTTAAAGCTAGTCCAGCTTCTTTAATAGCATCGGGCAACTTGTCCGAATAAACGTCTAAATCAATACCAGCATTCAAAAGATCAAGAAACTCCTGAGCAGAATACCCATTCTGAGCAAACAATACCCCGTATTCTCTTATGCTTTCTCCGAATTCTGAATTAGCAGCACCGCCTTTAACTAAGCCATCCTGGTAAATTTTAAACGCTTCATCAGAGGTCAATTTAAAGTCTGTCATTAAGGAATTTAATTCCTGAATTCCATCTTTAAAATCCTTTCCAAAAACCTTTTCTGTTGCGGTTGCAAATTCTCTTAATTTATCAACTATTGGCCCTGTTAAATTTGTAAGTTGTTCAATTTCTTTGTTTAGTTTGGAAACTTCGACATTATATTCGTATACAGCTTTCATACCTTGAACAAAGCCAACTCCTATTGCAGCCAACCCTGCCGCCAGCGCTAACAAAGGATTAGTTAGAATAGCTGTCCACAATTGCATTACTGCAGTCTTAATTCCTCCAATTGATTCTTTAAATGTATTGAATGCTCCTGTTACATTTCCGGACATTAATTGGGCAAAGCTTGAACCTAAGCCTCCAAATGCCTCTCTTATACTTTCTGTATAGTTCCCAACGTTCCGACGATTATCTCCAGTCGCTCTATCTAACTCTAACAAACCATCATGTAGTTCTCTTGCTGTCTGCGTTGCTTCATGCCATTGTCTGTTTAACCTGATATATTCTTCAGTATTCCTTTGTCCATTTTGCTCAAGGACCAGCATTTGTGCCCCTAAATTATTAGCTTCTGTTCTTGCTAATCCTAATTGTTGCGACAATTCTCTATATGCCCCCTCATTTCCTTGCACTTCCGTTCTCCCGGCTCTCATAAGATTATTAAGCTCTCGATTCTCATCATTAACAGATCTTAAATCGGTTTGATAGCGCACTAACTGCCTCTGCTGCTCTCTTTCGGTCTCAATTAATCTTGCTAATTCTATTTCAGATTCTCTAATTATTTCAGAAGTCATATCTACAACATAGTTGTATTGCTCCTGAGTGATTATACCTTCTTGTAATTCGCGAGAAGCTTCTTCTAATGCTTTATTGCCTTCTGAAATAATTCCCGCTGCTAATTTTGCCTGATCTTGATATTCTTTAAGAGATTTTCTTGTTTCAGTAATTTCACCCTTAAGCAAATCTATTTTGGTTTGGTTTTGGGCAATTTTATCTTCCAAAGACCGTGAGTCAATATCAAATTGACCTAATATTATTCTCTCTGCCATTTCCCTCCTTCATTAATTATTTAACTTACTCCAACGTTTTTAAATAGTTTATTTTAGCAATTGTGTTTTGTTTTCTTTCTGGTGATATATTTAATGATAGTGTCTTTTCTAGGAACTCTATCTGAGCATTAATAGTACTGCATATAGCTTGAGTTCCAACCAATATGGTATCTTCATTATTTTCTTGTATAAAAACATCAATCATAATATTATTTTGAATAAAATACCCTCTACGTCTTTTATCAAATCTATAAATCGGTTCTTCAATTAAAACTATTTCGTAAACTTTACTTATCTCCCTAATATCATCAACGAGAACATCAATATCATTTATTGTAGATACTTTCCCCTGAATAAATAAAGAGGTCCCACCTACAAACTTTAGATCTGACACTGATGAAAGTTTTTGAATTATCAATAAAATATCCCTTATATTGCTCATATAAAATCATTTACTTTTATTAATTCAGCTGTTGATTTATTATTATCAAATGAAATTTTGTTAATAAAACAATATGCTTGAAGTTGCTTAAAGTAATACACCTTCATTAGATCAATATTTAACAATTTCACATATGGTATCTTTAACTCAGCATTCCATACTTTTACATTATTGATAACATTTTGAAATTCTAAATAGTTTTGTCCTATAACATTTGACATGCTAAGATTTGTAAAATCTCCAACTTTAATAATATTATTAGTAATATTAAAGTTCTGAATGTCTGATCCAAATTCCACCGTCGTATTTATCTTCCTCATTCTTAAGTAAAAATACCTCTTTGATAAAGGTTTATACTTTAATTCTGTAGATCCATCCTGGGGTTCTTTCTCATATAATTTGTAGAATGATACTTTGTCGGTTAAATTTTGATTAATGTAAAAATTAGATACCAATTCCTTTTCTACAGAATAAGTAAATGAAGTAAATATCGTTTTTTCATCTGCCAAATGTTTGTTATTTATCACAATAGCGCCATCTGAATGCGTTTCCTCATTATCATTGTACTTGTATTTAAATAGATTATTTTTTGCATAATAACTTCCTAATGAATACAACTCTTTTTCTATTGAAACTAAATAATCCGACCAATCTTCTGTTTCTGCATCTTTGAACCTCTCTTTGTTAGTTTTATAATTTATATGTTTTGTGTCATTATTAATTACCGGAGTAAGACCTAAAATACCATAAACATCTTTAAGAAATTCTGTTATTTTAAGGTCTTTAAATTCTTCTGCAAAAAGCACATCTTCTAAACTAACTATTTTAAGATTCATAGCTATGCTCCCGCTCCAATCCGTACTAACAATATAAAAAAATTCTAGAATGTCATTTTCTTCTAATAATATATTAAAGTTAGCTTGATTAGGTATTTGAACAATATTTCCATTTAGTTTATAATAAATAGTCCAATCTAGCTGTCCTATGCCACTTGGTATTGGGAAATTCAACGATGCCCCCGTGCTAATTTGGAAGTTATACACTCCTTTTTCAATTATTTTAATTCCTTCATTACCTACATTTTGGAAACTAAAACCAAAACTTCCCGTATAATTAATTTGATCATACGGAACTGTTGACGAATTGTTATAATATTCAGTTTCGTTGGAGCCTTCAGGAGCTTTTGGATACGATATGTACCAGTTTTTATAAGTGTCCAGATCTTTAAAGCTGCCCTCATAAGTGTACTCTGCTCTTGCATGTATTTTATCAAATAAATACGATACTAATACACTAGGGACAACAAAGTCAATATTTACAATATTACTATCGTTTTTACGATGGGTTCTCCCATTGAAATCAGCGATAAGATATGTATACTTTAAAGTATCATCATTTTGTGTATTAACTACTGTAGTTAAATTTTTACTGTGATCAATTTCTGAAAGCTCATTAGCTAATTCATCACCAATAGTTTTATTCTCAAATTTTTTGAAAAATTCGATAATCCCTGAAAATATTGCAATATCATATTCTTCACTTGTTGATCTAACTTGTATCCATGCTTGTGTTAAAAAATCAAAACCTTCAATTTTTAACAATGCATTGGGTTTTATATATGGAGCCATTGAATTACTAGAAGGCAAACCTAACCCACTAAATATTCTGATATTGTTAGGCGTTTTAGGCACCTTAAATGTATTTGTATAGGATGCTTGACGATCCTTTACCTCTGCAATATCGTTTATTTGTAATGTGTGATTTATATCTGTTCCCTCATATAAATCTAAACTTTTACCATCAAACCAAAGATCTATTTTCATATTTCGAGTGTTCTAAAATTAGGTAAAGTAAACTCTGCTTTGTTTTCAAATGCATTCTCGTAATTATTCCATGTTGATGAATTATCGTCTAATCTAATTAAATGCCAGGAAGAGTCATGATCAATTCCATTAGAATCAAAATAAAAAATATGCAAACTCTTAATTAGATCTTCAAAGTTTAGTTGCAATTCTTTTTCAGTGAATGAATAAAGTGTTAATGTCTTAGTTTCTGAATATCCAATGTTTTGAAAGTTATCATTTCGTAGTCTATTAGTTATTCTGTTAACCGTTTTAGCTGCCTTAGTCTTGTTTTTAAGTTCATACTTATCAAAGTAAAAGTATTGATAACAACCAAGTGAGTTGAGATATTTTATGAGTAATCCGTTACAAGACTTTTTCTCTTCTTGAATATAATTTTGTACTGCATCATCTTCTATTAAAGACCCTCCACTTATTTTTAATGGAGGCGTTGGTGAATTCCAACTTTTACCGCCTGAAATCCATTTATTAACAATCAATGAATACCCATCGTTTAAATGCCATTCATTTGCTCCATACTTGTCTCTACCGCCTCTTATAAAATATTTATTAATAGTTACAACCTCATCAGGCAAAGATGTGTTTTTGAATTTTACTGTTACTTTTATTTGAAATGATTGAAGAGTGTTTATATTAACATGATCAGGCTCTGGCATTAATGCTCTTACTGGAAAACAAACATTAAGTGAACAATCATTCTCAATACTTGCCGAACATTCAAATCCTTTAAGTTCATTATTAGTTGTTATGTTTTTAAAGTCAATAACTACCTTGGTTACAACTTCAGTAAATCCGTTAATCGTCACCCAAATATCATTTTGAGTTAGGTAGTAATTATTTTCAAGTCCATTTATTGTCATGCTCTCAATTGTCTTATTAAAATTTCTTGTATTCTCGGTGTAGCATATTGTCCTAATTTCATGTTAACAAAGTTTATAGTCTCCTGTTCTTCAAGGACCTCAAGTAAATCACTTCCACCTTTCTCATACCATGTAGTACCTTCTTCTTTAATCTTTCTTTGAACCCTAACCGCTACTCCAGCCGCTGCATTATCACTTAATCTAAACTTAGCTTTTGCCCATCTCTTTAGGTCTGGAAGGGGAACGGTAGTAGGTTCTTGGCCCTTCACTAATTTCTCTGTATAGTCAAGCCCCATTATCAAGCCTTTATTCGGTTCAGCTTCTCCGCCTACCGCTTCCAACCACTCACCCGTAGCATTCATTCCCAACTCATTAAACCTTGGTATAAGGAATTTTTCAACTACCTCATCCATAACTGATTTAATCTCTTCAATTGTTACTACTTCAAGGGTTATCATTCTCTAATCTTCCATTGTAAATTGAAAACCCACGTTAACTAATCGTGAACAGGTCATCCTCTTAATTCTTCGTTTACTATACCTTGGTTTCATAATCAATAATTGTATTGTCCTTTTATTAACCATCCATCATAATTGGTGTCCTGGAAGTTTATTTTTTGAGTAGCTGCGAATTCTGCAGGGGCGTACACTCCGTTTTGGTCACATAATACTTCCATAAAGTCACATCCTAAACATTCCTGAATTGAATTTAGAATAGCCCACTTAGATTGCAGCTTTTCTTCTTCTGTATTCCCCAACTCATTGTAAAACTGAATATCTAATCTACTCGGAATGCCTATAAAACCTTCAAAACTGACAAAACAATATGATTTTCGAGTAAATCCATCTTCATTCATTTTATATCTAGTTCCAAACTTAATATTAAACAGACCCACATATATGCAACATTTACTTACATCTATATCAGTAAACATGTTAAATAAGTCCGGACGCCCAGCTCCTATGAACTTCCAACAGTAATTGCATTTACTTGATTCATTCCAACCATTAACAAGGTTTTCAAACTGCTTGATTATATTCATTACTTCTTGTTTTTGATTATTTCATTATAGTCTCTTTGTATCACTGATTGAATGCCATCACCCAATAATTTTACATACATTAGCTCAAATTCAACTTCTCCTAAACTTTTCCATTTTCTAGGATCATTTGTTATTGATCGGTAAATAGCAAACTCACCAATATCATTCATCCTATCTGCTCCAGCTGCTGCCATATCAGGATCATTAACAGATGGGATACTATTTAAAAGCTTTGAACACTGGTCAATCTCTTGCTCTAACCACTTCATGAACTTTATAGCTTCATTAGCTGATTCTTTCAAGAAATCTTCTATACTTTTCCCAGTTATTAATGCTACAGCCTCAAGTATGTTGTCATCTTTGTAAAAATCAAAACATTGATATATTTTAGTAAATGGGACCTTGAATATATTTCCTACACACATTGTATCTTCAGGTAGAATTAACTCATAAACAGCCTTAAATAAAGCTTCATTTTGAATCACTACCCCTAAGCTATCGCGTTCTTGCTCCACCTGAATTGATTTTAATAGTTTTACCTTTCTTAGTTATATAATAACCTCCGGCGTCATTGGTGTGGTCATATCCTTCTTTAGGATCTTTACTTGGTTCACCGTTCTTGTACTTTTGTTTTTTTAATGATTCAGAGTATACAGAACACGTGAATCTGTTAACAAAGTATTTTCGCTCTCGAAATGCAGTATTTACTTCGTTCACTCGATCTCTTACGGCCGGGTTACTTACCCCAGTACGAATAACATACTTATACTGTCTTATTATGTCAAAGTCGGACTTTCCACTTGTTTTTCTATTTTGCCCAGATGCATCTGGATAAATAACAATGCTATGTCCACCGTACAGCTCCTTAATTTTCTCACACATATTAAATGTATCAAAAATTCCTGTAAGCTCAGCTACAGCAAAATCTGAATCACCTTCATGTACATGGATAATTGCGCTCATATTTGTGACGTTAAAGTCCATACCGATATGCAAAACATCATTAGGCTGTACTACTCTATCCGAATGGTTTTCAATGTCATCATAATCATTATAAACTGAATGTCCACCTTTATCCGGTATAAGCCCTAAAATAGTTGTACAGAAATAATGGAAATCATCTTCTAAAAACTTTTCGTACTGCTCAATTGCAGTCTCGTTTAAATTCTCATAGTTATTGATGAATGTATTTTGAAGAGAAAGATGATTATTTCTTTTTGGTATTGCTAAATAGTAAGGCTTATTATTTTGATTAACTATTTGCTCTATCTCAGATCTTTTCTTGCTACTATGCTTAAGTACTATTTCTACTAAAACATCATTAGAAACCTTTGTTAATTTATAATCTCCCCAAACATGATGATCCTTTTCTGGAGGGTTAAAGGCTCTTAATATCTGAAGGACTGCCCCTTTTTTCCTTAATGACAACAACAGCTTATTAAAATCCTCTTTTTCAACTTCATCATATTCCTCAATGTAAAGATCTGTTGCTCCTGCAAGTGACTTTAAACTTGCCGTTTGATTTCCTGATGATACCTTAAACCCCTTTGTGCCCAACGTATTTCCATTTATAAGGTTTTCAGCATAGTTTTCCCCTGACTTATTATCTGAGTAAGATATTACACCACTCAAGCTTACTCCATGCTGTGATTCATATTCATCAATCCTGTCTTTAAGGTCCTGCCAACATGAAGTGTAAATAGTAGCATGTGTTTGACGTAGGAAAAAGGCCCTTGATCCTTCTTTATGGAGTAGATTATATAAGGCTCTTTGTGACATAGCGTAAGACCTCGCCCCGGCACGTCCACCCCATAAATCAGCAATGAAGTATTCTTCAGTGTATAAAGGGTAATATTCTTTTAATACATTCATTTTTTACTAGCATCAACAACTACCCACTTAGGAGGATCAGTAATTTTTATTTCACTTTTCACTATTTTCTCCTGTTTATCAGAAATTCCTTGAAGTCTTGCTGTTAAATTAGCATTAAAAGCTCCAACCATCGCACCTTCTATCTGTTGATTGTTAATTTTTTCCCTCGCCCATGTTGTGACTTCTACAAACTCCGCTCTTTCTTCATATAATTTCCAGGTTGCATGAGCGATTCCTAAGTAGTGACAAAGTGCAATTAAAGTGTAAGGTCTTTGTGTTGGAATTTGTAATGGAGTTCCAGCATATTCACCACCCTTAACAACATCATTTTTTATCCAAGGGTTTTTATCAGCCCATTCAAAGTATGCTTTGCAGAATGTAGATAGTTCTTCAGGTGTTTCAAATTTCAAAGGACGCCCTCCTTCATTGCCAACGGAAATTGTATTTCCCTCCGCAAACTTACCGTCCGGCTTTCTTCCTTCATTCTCTTCACTCTTCTTCTTTGCCATTTCTAATTCATTTTAACTACCTCCATGTAGAACCCATCATTTAACTGCAGATTGACATCAAGCCAAGTTGCCACCTCAAGTATTATATTATGAAACCAATTAACACCAGTAATTTCAGGTTCCATAGAATCTACATCCTTTGCATAAATCTTAACTACATTGTATGTATATCCTTTATGGGTAAATCCTTTCTCTTTAGCTGTTTTAATATTCATTTCTTTTCCTTTATTCATTCATTGCACTCCCCGTCACTCCCTCTGCCATAGAAAATTAGTTTTCAATTTATTTCTCTTTCAAATACAACGTATTGCACAATTTACCGTTGATATATACTCTCCTTATTGGCTTTCCTATAAGGAATTTTAAAACCAGAAAGCCTTAAATAATGGTATTGTACCAAGCACGTAAGACCATATAGTATTTTTAACTTTTATTCTCATACTCCCTAAATTAAAAACCCCGCTACCTATTACAGCAGCGGGACACCAAATCACAAAATATTAATATGAAAAAAATAGTTCCTACTGCATTAAATCAATCTCCCTCGAATTCGAGGCATTTAAAAAAGAACGATGGGGTTTTCACCCTTCTTTTTCTTTCTCCAATTTCTCAACTTTAATTAAAAGATACCTAACTAAATCTGTCAGCTGATAGTCGTACAGATACAACTTTGGATTCTCTTTGAGTTTGCCAATTAAATCTTCAACTTCTTTTTCGTTCAACACCATATTTAAAAATTTTAGTGGAAAAGCCAGGACTTGAACCTGAATCACCCTTGCTTTATCAGAGTTTTGAGTTTCTCACAAGCATTGCCATTATGCTACTTTCCCGTTTCCTAGTCTTTCCCAGTGTCAACCATAGTTGCAGTATGGATTTGCTGTTAGATTTGAAATAAAAAATCAAGGTACTAATATTCTCACCCTTCTTTTGCTGATGCCCCCGGTTTTGCTCCGTAACTCTTAGCGATAGCTAAGGTCGCATTACCTATATGCTAGCATCACGTTTGTTATATTGGCCTAATCCAAGTTCCAGACTCTGTTTCTTTTTCTTCTAAATCCAATAAGTACATCCTTTGATAAATGTCTTTTTTTTCTTCATTATCATTGTAATCTTTATCAAAATCTGAATAGTTCTTTTCGACAAAAACACCCCAATCAGTTGTTAACCATCCTTCTTCATTGATGTGGTATGCAAATGCTTTATATAATACATCACCCCATAATTCCTTTACTTTTTCTTCTCCCATTATTTAATTATTACGTTCTACTTTCCATTTACTGAAAAAATTCAATTGTTTTCTAAAAGCGTCAGAGAATGAATATTTAGCAAGCCTAACAGACTTAGCTTCTACAACTGGCATCGCAAATGTTCTACCATCTTTGCCTACTGCCTTAACTGAAAATTTTTTCATATTGTAATTTTTAAAAACACCAAGCAATCCACCTCATCAACCAACTAACCACCCCTTCTGCACTCTACATCTTGTGCTTGGCAATTCAACAACACATCAAATCATATCTAACACACTTTCAAACCTCCTACAAGATCATAATCATCTGCATCATCAATCAAGTCATGTTCAATTAAAAAGTTCTTCAAATTATGCGCTCGTTCAGCTAGGTTATTGACCGGACGGAAATCTGATAAGACTACATAAATCTCATTATCCTCACCCGTATAAGCTCCTTCTCCTATCTCAAAGTATCCATATCCCGAATCAATCAAAACCTCATCAAGATGCTCTAAAAAATCAAAGTCTTCATTATCTTGATGCTCTTTTGGTTTTCGTACCATAAATCCAATACCTGAATGCGCGTAATAATCTACTCCCATATTTATTTTGCTTTAAGTTCTTTAATCCTATTGCGGTAATACTCAATCTTTTCTTTTATCTCCAGAATTGACAATTTCAAAACTCCATTTCGCGCCCTGAATTCTAAAGCTTCAAATCTTTCAATCCCTATTTTTTCAATTAACCTAGGGCGATATTCATGAATATTTCCTGATAAATGGAAATTGCAATTATTACTGCATTGTTTCCATACATTATCCTCATCAAATCTAACATTCGGATAAGCCCCAACCGAGAACATGTGGCCAGCATCATACTTAATATCTGTCCTTGTAGTTCCACAGCTTATACATGGCTGGTCTTTATCCCTTAGTCGAATAAATGTATTGAAGTCTTTCTGCAGCTCTTGCAACCAATCCTTATGTGTTTTAAGCTTCTCCTTCCTGATCTTCTTCTCTTTTCTCCAAGCTTTAGCGTTTTGCTTTTGAACATTTGATTTACCTAAAGAAATTGCGCAGGTCGTACTACATACTTTCTGAGTTGTCCGGAAGGGACTAAACTCACTCCCACATACTACGCACTTCTTAGGCTTTATCACACTCATTACCAGCTTAATTACAGTAAAGCTAGTAACAAAAATTGGTACAAAACAAATGTATCCTAACTTATTTTAAAGTATTTACTAACATTTTTTATTTATTAATCTAACTTATTTAGAATTGAAACAAATTGTAATATTATTATTACTTTAAAGTTGCATGTAAGTAATATTATTATTACATTTGTATAACAAAACAAACAGTTATGAAAACTATACTTGATATTAAAAATAGAATTTTGGAAACCTTGAGCAACCAGGGTAGAACGGCTTACTTTACAGTGTATAGCGTTTCAGGTAAAGAAATAAAATTAAGAGTTGGTAATCATTCAGGAAATAAAAGGAATAATGGAGATGCTAAAACGTTATCTTTCATTTCAAATAGAACCACTCAAAGACAATCTGCTTATAATTCTATAATTGAAGAATGGGAAATTGATTTGGAAAACGAACTAACAGATACATTTCAAACAATAGAACAAGTGTTGGAATGGGAAGATGTATCTAATGATCAGGAAGCAGCAGAAGAATTATATTTTGAAAATTTATAAGTTATGATACACAGAAAAGAAAAATTAGACGAGTCTGATATTGTACAAAAAGATGGATTGTTTTATTTAGAATGTCCGATTTGTGGCAAAGATCATGGGGTAAGCGATGAAAGGGAAATGATGCCTGTTTATGCAATTTGTTTTGGAACTCCAACACATGAAGACTGGAAGTTGTATAAGAAAGAAAGAGGCCTTAATAATTCTGATATAGCCTCCATTATTGGAATTACTCCTGATAGTGTTAAAAATCAAACACAATCAAATAAAGAACTTCCTAGGTGGGCGCTTTCCATGCTTTACGAATGGAAAAATTAATAAAATAACCCCTGTTAATGCAGGGGTTTTATTTTGGAAGTGTAATACGTATTGCATTTAATGGTCTTAGATAAGCTAATTTCTTATCGGCAACCATTTTATCAAGCAATTGGTTTCTCTCGGGTATTGGCTGGTTTATAATCTTATCCAGATCATTTAAATCGGTTCCGTTCGATCCGCCATTTATCTTATGATCAGCTTTTACTTTTTCAAGTATTTTTGCTTCTATTTCTTCCATGTTTTCCATGGAGCAAAGATACTACTTCTTAGATCTACTGCCAATTAATAGAATTACATAAAGAATAGACAATATACATCCTACGATGAATACATTATACGTTAAATAGTCTGTCATGCTGTAAAAAACACCATCACCTATGCCGGAAGGAGTAAGGACCCTGCCTTTATTTAAAACATCTATATCGCTACCAAATAACATTAAAAACAACAGTACAGTAACTACAATGCCTATTGATAAGCCTATTTTATTTTCTATTTTATTCATGGGTGTAATTTAATTATTTTTTAGTTTTTATTTTTACGGGAAACCGTAATAATACTAAATTATCCAGTAAAGAAAACAGATTAAAGCAACTATCCATATCCATGCAAATACTCCAATCAACCTCATCTGAGTGTCTTTGTTCTGGAATAACATGCAATCTTTGAAGAATTCTTTCATTCTGCTAATTTACTTTTGTTGGATGGTTTTAAGTTGTGGGTTTCCGTAATTACCACTTCTTCTTATATGGACTCGGCCGGCACTCAACTTTAGAATTGTCAATTGTGTAACTGAACAGCTCTGGAATTTTCATAAAGCTTGAAGTTTTATGATGCGTGCCTTCCGCGGTCTTAATAACATATTGATTAAGATAATCATCGAAATGAAGAAATCCGCAGCCGTTAGAACTGTTTGATTTTACTTTGTCTCCAATCAATAAAGGTTCTTTTGTTACACAATCTTTTATTGGAGTGAATTTGGAAAAAGCAAATTCTGAGTAACCAATTCGATTGCCAAATATATCTATCAACTTTATCATTTCTGTTAAAATTGATTTTTCGTTTTCTAAAAATAAAGCAAGCATTGGATCTTCGTTATTAGAATTTTCTATACATTCAATCCTATATTGTAATTCATCTTTTAAATTATCTTTTGTCGGCTTCATCTTTACAGTATTTCACAGATTATACATTTTGAGGGGTTAAAATCCATCAAATTCAGGCAGGTTATCTATTTCATTTTGACTTAAATATTTAATGCCAAAAGCAAAATCAATGCTTTCAAAATCTTCCGAATCATCTAAGTTTTCCTCTAGTTCTATTTTTAAAGTTTCTAGAATGTTATTAATGTCGGGATCCGTTAAGGTAGATCCAAATAATGTCATTGTGTAGCATTTAATTTTTTTCATTGCTTTATTATTTATTGGTTAAAGTTGCTTTGTTTATGTATTCTCCTTCCGGTAATTGAAAGACGTTGAAGTGTAATTCTAATAGCCTTTGAATCTTCCAGTAATCTAACACATCAAGTGATTGATTATTCTCAACACGCCTCATTGTAGTTTGAGAGTCTTTAATACTTGTGCTGATATAATCAATAGGAATTACTTTCTCCCCCTCATGCTCTATCTCTTTTGTTAGATAGGAGAGGTCGTACAGGATAGGTATATATTTAACTAGAGTTCGTAAACGATCTAAGTCAGCTCCTAACATTTTTTTAGGTTTATTCCATGATTTACCATTATTGTATGAAGTACATATCTTTAACCCATACGGCAGATAAGCACTGAATATTTTTAAAAGTTCTTCTTTTGTCATTGTTTTGTTTTTTAGTGGTTATTACTCATTTAGTTCAGAAAGTCTTTGAGTTAAAGTTTTAGGACGTAACCAAAATAAATCCCCATCTTCTTTAATGTCTAAATTTATTTTATCAGCTCTTTTTAAATGTGTTTTTTTAAAAATCATCCATCCGTCATTTCTTATTGCAAAGTCTAAATCCTTCTTATCATGTTGCCATTTTTGATATTCTTCTTTGATAATTTTCTTTTTATCAAAAGAAGGCGGAAATAATTCTGAATTATTCATAAGTCTTTTTTTTAGTGGTTAATTGGATAATATTTATCAAAAATATCCTGTATGTCTTTACTTGCTTCTCTTAAATCACCTATACGAACTCGCTGTTTAAAATATTCTTCATCTTCTTCATATGTCCTATCATCATCAGCCCATACACCGAAAGGAGTATCGCATCCACAATAGATACATTGCCATTCATCGAATGGAGTAACCTTATCACATTCAATACAGAATTCTAAGTGACAATAAAAAGGGATGCAGTTGTATTTCATATTTATTTGTATATTAATCGGAAATTATTAGTTATGGAAAGTATTATTAAACAACTCACTCAAATAGCCGACTTTGCATATTACGGAGTGATCGGAACTCTTATCGTTTTAGCAGTAGTCGCATTATTCTGGAAAAAAGAGAAGTATTAATTACTTCTTAATCAATCCGTGAAGGAAGTTTATTAGTTCAGGGGATTGGTCCTTCAGAAATGGCTTGGAAAGAGTCCATTCATGTGTTAGTTTATAAATATTCACTTCATTATTGCCTGATAAGTGAACAAGTATTATAAACATCAAATCAGATAATACTATTTCCCTGCTTTCTGATTCTGGCAGCTTCTCCCGTATATCGGCTGTTAGTTCTTTTAATGCTTTCATAGTCCTATCTGTTTTAATACGGAGGGGGTTAATTCAACTGAAGACATTTTTAATAAATCTTCAACTTTTAATGAAGTCTTGTTCTTTAGAACCCGGATTAAAGTCCCATCTTCATCTTCCAGAATAAAATAGTTTTCCCTATGTTTTATTTTAATTTCTTCAAACAGTACTTTTTCTTTGGCTTTAACATAATTCCCCAATACTGCCTGATAATCTTTGAATTTACCTTCAAATACTTTCAGAGGTACTAATGATAACTCCTTTCCCTGTTCATCTACAGGAACAAACATTCCCAATGTGAGAGGTTGGCGAAGGAATTCAGCATATTTAAATACTTTTTGCATAAGTTTTCCAGTCTCAACAACTGTATCATTCATATGGAATTCTACATTTTCTTTATGTTGCAGAACGAATTCTGTCATTGATATTAGTTTCATATTTTGTTTTTCTGGTGTTAATACTTGGTCTTCTTCAAATTCTTCTCTGAAGAAATTTTCAATGTCATTGATATAGCATTCATAGTCCATATCAGCGTTTTCGATGTCGCTCCATTCTACTTTGTATAGGTTTTCATCTTCTAATGGGTCTATCATTTGATAAGGTTTTCGGGGTTAAGTATGGAGTCTTTGTCTACCTGTAAATTATCAGCTCCATATTGGATATGAGACATTTTCTCATTTGTTTTATATACTCCATCATGAAAATTCATTTTAGCGTTCTCCGCTATTCTCTTCTGCTGTTGCTCCTGGACTAGATCACAGGCAGCGAAAATCTCATCATCTAAGTCAATATCATTTTCTAAATGGAAGTTTTTTAAATCATTCCAATTTTCAAACTCTTGACTCTTCGCATACTCATCGAATATGCGTTGTTTCTCTTGGTGGCTCATGGTTATTTATTTTCAACAGAAATAGTAAATACATCATTATTAATTGAAGGTGCAGCCTTTACGGTTAAAACATCATCCTTCAGGCTCCAATCAATCAGATTTTCTCTTACTAAATTTTCTAAAAAATATGATGATTTAAGTTTTATAAAGCTTGATCTCATCAGTAATTGAAATGACTTATTTTTATCTTCCATTAGTTCCAAATCCTGAATTGTTACTATTTCCAATTCGTGGGGAAAGTATTGCCATGAATTTTCACCATTACCAAATGAAACATATAACTTCTCATGCATTGAAGATGACACATATCCTCCTAACTTTACTTTACCTATCCATCCATTTGATGAGCCATAATAACCACCAGCATTTTTGTAATTATCACTATTAACTCTTACCAATGTTTTTAAATCTTGGATATTGTTTTCTTTTATGAATTGCTCTTTTTCTAAGGTATTTTCCATTGTTATTTTATTTTAAATTAAACATAAGACGGGTGCTTTGATGCTTTTGCACCAACTAATTTTTGTCTTTAAATTGTTGTTGTTTTTCCCGGAAGAATTACCGGATATTATCTATACTTTACTGGGATTGATCCTCTATACTTCCATACTGCAATCATATGAATGGGCAAATTATGCTCTTTAATAATTTCTTTAGCCTTATCTAAATCAAAGTATTTTTCATTTCTAGGCTTAGAATCAATACTCTTTAACGCATTAGAAGCTATTTTGATGTTTTTTTCAGATGGTTCTATATTGTATAATTCTAGTATTTGTTTATAAGAATTATTTTTTTTTAGGCTCTGTAATTTTTCAATTTCAATTTCCTTCCATTGATCTAAATCATAATTGTAATCCTGATCATAATCAATCATACTGTTATGAAGAATACTATCTTTAACAACTTGCCAATCTGTTTTTCCTAATTTCCTTGAGTATCCGAATCGCTCTCTTTGTAATTTTCTACAGTTATAAAGAGCCTGATTTCTTGAATTTTCACCAGTTAGAATTGCTAAATTAATTTCCTGAGCTACATCATTGAATTCAAGTTTCTTAAGTCCTGGACTAAATATCATGAGATACCAGTAAATATTCCAAAATCCATCTAAAAGTTCCATTTTTGCATCTCTTTTATTTTTACATCATCAATTACTTTAGCGTAGATCTGTGTAGTTGAAATATCTGAATGGCCTAATATCTTACTGATCACCTCGATGGGAATTCCTATTGTCAAAGAAAGCGTAGCAAATGTATGGCGAGCGCAATGAAATGTGATCTGATCATTAATTCCAACCTCGTTTAACATCTCCTTTAGTTTTCGATTAACAACTTTATTACAATAAGCATGATGAAAATTATTAATAAAGTATTTAGCTTTATCGGAAATAGGGATCGCAACTTCATTTTTTGTTTTTTTCATTTTTAATCTTATTACATCTTTTTCGATCATTTTTTCTTTATCGAATTGAAGAATATCACTAAAACGTAGTCCTGTTGTACAGGATAGCAAAAACATATTCATTACTCCCCGATCAACACCATGCCACTTGCCACTTATATACAGCGATTCTAATCTTAGGAATTCTTCTTTAGATAGAAATACCCGATCACTTTTACATTTTTTGATTTTGATCCAGGCAAAAGGATTTTCTTTGATCTTCCTTGATCGTAAAGCTGCATTAGTAAACACCTTGAATATTTGAAGATTTTTAGAAATAGTATTTTCATTCATTTTATCTTCGTTTTGTAAGAAAATTTTAAAATCTAAAATCAAATTTTCATTAACTTCTTTGAATGAAATTTTCTTTCTGAATTTATAAAGATGGAAAATGAACGTTCTTCTGTGAGAAATAGTTCCATCTGACAAATCACCCTTCCATCGTTTCAACATTTGACCCATAAAAATGAAAAATTCAGAGTCTTCTGGAAGTATCCTTATTGCCTTTGTTTTTGTTAAATTTAAAACCTTGCACTTCCGTTGAATAACAGACGATACTGATCTATTAAGTGACTCTGCCATTTCTTTATTGGAAAGAATATCTACATTTTCTTTGATGAATAAATCATCAAATTCTGACCATGAAATCTTTTTCTTACACGATTGTAATCTTTCAATACCTTTTGATACTCTGAAATCATAGAAGTGTCTTTTTGAGCAATTAAAATGCAAAGAAAAATCTTGATCAGACATTGAAAGAAGATTGTTTTTAATGAACAATATATTCTCTTTACTATGCTGAATTGTATTAAGAATACTTTCACCATTTTTTAAGCGATCATATCTATTGTATATCGCAGCCGATGATTTTCCCAATGCATCAGAAAGATCAGCTATTTTGATATTGCCATAATTTTCAAGTATAAAAGAATCTTGCTGTTTTGTATACCCTGTATTCATTTGTAATATTTTTGAAATTCTGGATTATTAATAAAAGACATTAGGCCTATCTCCTTTATTTCAGCTTGATCAGAATGATCAGCCTTAATTATGTATAATAAAGATTCTCCTCTTTTCAGATCTACCACATTAATTATTTCGCCTATTTTACTAATCAAAGATTTGAACTGAGTTGACCTTTCGTGATTAACTATAACTTGAATTATATCATTCTCACTCATGATTGTTGTTTTAGTTTATACGTTTTTATAAGTTCTACCATGCTTTAGCTTTGATATAATCTGGTGTGATACATTGTATTTTTTTGCAATTTTTATATTTGTCCATTCTGAACTTTTAAATAGCTCCTTAATTTCCATTACTTGAATAGCATTTAATTGTGAATTTTTATATTCAAAAGAACTTTTTACAATCAAACCATGTGAAATTGCATGTTTAATATTATGCGACTGTGTACACCATTCAAGATTTTCAAAATAATTATTTAATGGATCTAAATCCTTATGATTAATGACTGGAAAACAATTGTCATTTTTAATAAAGGCTTGTGCTACTAACCTATGAACAGTAATTGTTTTATTTAAATTAATTGTTCTTGCTCTAAAACAAACTGTGTAGTAACCTATTCTATTTAATGTTAGCTTTTGCATCCTACTCTTAAACAACATAGGTCTGCCTGTTTTAGAATGTACTATCCTATCTTTACTACGGACATTACCATGATTAGATACTTGATACAAATCTTCATATCCAACTGCGTCTTTCCAAACTTCCGGCAGCCTCTCGCTTACTGCTACTTTCTTGTACTTACTTTTCATTAGATAATATTTAGTAATTCATCAATTGTGTTTTCAAGATCATCAACAACCTGTTCAAGTTCTTGGGTTCTTAATTCATACTCTTCACCTTTTTCACTTTCTTGCCATCTTTCAGATCTATTTTCAAATATCTCTTCTCGCTTTTCAATTTCTAATTTTAATGCTTCTAGCTGTATTGTGAGATTTTCATGTATTTTTTTCATATGATTTTTTTTAAGATTGTAAAACCCCGACCCGTAAGCCGGGGAACTTTAACCATGAGACCGTTATAGGTGGTCAGCCTTGTTATAATTTACACCACCAGTTAGAAATCTCCTGCATCCACTCAGGCTTAGCTCCGGGTCTAAGGTCGATAACATTACAACCTCTTGTATCATCCCATCTCATACCTCCGTTTACTTCTTTTAATTGCGCTTTTGATAATTTTTTTAAGTTTTTCATAATATTTGATTTATTTGATTTTTTAGAAAAAAAGAGGCGGCCGATCCAGTGACCGCCTCTAACCATAAAGGCAGTTTTTAGACTTGCCCAGGTTCGCTTTAACAATGTTTAGATTAACTCATCATCTGCTGCCTTTATTAGCGGTTCAGCATCCTTAATAATGTTCTTTAAGTCTTCTAAGGTTAGAAAATGAGTTTCTCCCTTAGAAGAACCACTTTGCGTGGTGATTTTGAAATACTCTTTAGAATAAGCTCCTCCTTTTTTTCCAAATCTCACAAACTCTAATTTGATTTTTTTTCGAGGTTTGTCAGTTGAAGTGATTAACGTCTCCTCTTGCGCTGTAATTTTTGCCATGTTGTTGAATTTTTAATTGTTGTTACTTTGATTTGACTCTGTAAATATATGTCGTTTTATTTACATAAACAAATGTTTTGTTATTATTTGTTATTTTATTTACATTTGCATAATGGATAAGAGATTAAAAAATATATTTACAGCCCTTTATAAATGCAAGGTTGTGGCGGTTGACACTAATCTTAAAAATCTTTTGGAAAAGCTATATAAAAGAGACGTCACTAATGCTGAGTATATGAAGGCTTATCGTTCTAAGGACTCAAAATTTGAACTAACAATTAATGATGAGGTTTATACAATCAATAAATTTGAAAACTAAGCTTTTCTAAATAAAGACTCTTGAAACTTAATCACCCTGTTTTGTTGCTCCTCCGTTGAGGTTAAGAATGAGAAAATAAAATCTTCAATTCCAATTTCCTTTTTATCGAAATTTTCATTTCCTGTAAAGTGCTTATTAAGTTGTTTAAAGGCATTGATAAGATCGAATATTCCATCTCGTGAATGAATTAATCCTTTATTTTTAAGCATCTTTGTTCCGGTATCTACGATAGTGGTTCCGATCGCAGTAAATGACAACCACATTTCTACCACTTCACGATCTTTGTCATTATAATTTTCGGGACCTTTTAATGGCTTAATTAACGGTTGCGCCTGCACTGGTTTAGTATTAATAAATTGAGCAGAAACAGGTGCTAATGGCATAAATCCAATGGGCTTTTTTAGTAATTTTGATGCGTTCATTTTTCGTAAAAAATATTCTTCGTTAAAGTTTTTAATTCTGTTTTTAAATTCCTGGTTGAATTGCGACAATCCTTCGTATTTCTTCAAGTGATACATGATTGTTGAATGATCCTTTCCTAGTAATGCGGCTATTTCTTGAATCTTAAATTCTCTTGATCTAAGATTATAAATGAAAATCGTGAAATCATCAAGCAGATCAGAGGGCGTTCGTTTAATCTTTGTTTTCATGACTTTTCGATTTAATTTGCTCAGATACCCATTCATAAACCTTATCGTTTTTAACATGAGTTATAGCCATTGCATGAAGTCTATCGAACGAAAACGCAATATCATCTGTCATGGCTTTTTTCTTATCTTCAAAATACTCTGAAAGATTCTTCAACTCGTAAGCGTTAAATAATATCGAATTTGGCTTTAATTTCTCTTTAGTAAGGATTTGTATCATTTTATCTTTAATCGCGATTTTTTGACCACTTTCGTCTCTTACAAAGGATGATAGCCCACCTTTCTTAATTGCGAATTCATAAAACAGGAAAGCATGGTTGCATTTTTCTCCTTTTTTCACTGACTCAACCAAAGCGTCCCAATTCTTCTTTTTTTCGGCCTTTATTTCTTCAGGAGATCTTTCCGGTTCTGGATTAAGCAGTTTTTTCAGCTGCTCTCTTCCGGCCTCAAGTTGCTTATCGTTTAGTTTGTGTCGTTCATAAGCCTTTAGGATCTTTCCCGTTGTATTAGTTGACAACATTGGCAGGCATTCAATTTCTTTCCCGTTTTGATCTAACAAAACACGTTGTATTGCCATTTTATGTGCTTGATATATTTCAGTGGCTGTCAATCTAAAATCCAGCAAAAACAGCAACCATGTATCCATCATTTCTTTCTTTTCCTGATTTTTATCTCTAACTTGAAAAAGGGCTAGAACATCATTTACAAGCTTTTCCTTTGTATTGGCTGAAGATTGTTTAATAGACTCCCGGGATATTTCCATTTGCAAAATCATTGGTAATTCTTTCAGCTGCTTCTTCGATATTGTAGGTTGCTTGTTGGGAACTTGCTTGCCTGGAAGAAAAATTATTTCCTGTGACTCCTGTTTGGTAATTTGATTCTCCATTGTTATGATCTTTGTTTTTATAGTTTCCTTCCATGATTTTAATGAAGTTTGTTGCATTAAACACCCAATCAAAATCAGCAGTCCATTTTTTGTGATTATCACCTGCTAGGAATTTGGATTCTCCTGCTAATTGCAATACTTCTTTTACCTTTTCAAGCCCATAGTCATTTAGCCTTGCTTTAACTGTTTTTTTTCTAGACTCGCTTACAACTAAAACTCTTGGAAGACTTGGACATTCTTGATGAAAAAAGTCAATTATTTCTTTTTCTTTTTTCGCGCAACTTTTTTCTTTTTCTCCATTTACAGTAATTACCGGTTCTGATGATTCTTCTTTTTTTTCTTCCGAAAATAAAATTTCAATAAAATCTTCTTGGGGGTTTGGGGGAATACTTTCTTCTTTTACTTTCTCTTTTACTTTCTCTTTAACTTTTACTTTCTCTTTAGGTTCCGGTTTGGTTATGGTTTGGTTATGGTTTGGTTTTAGTTTGGTTTCTTCTAGGTTATGGTTTGGTTTTTCTTTGGGTGGTCTACCACCGCTTTTACCGTTTATAAACTTCTGATTATTAGCATCTATTTGAGGTTTTATCAAAGTAAATATAGCTCGTGCTACTGGCTTTAGATTTTCAGTTGTTACTCCATTTAAGCCATACTCCATTATGGCTGTAAGCACTTCTCCCTGAATATCTCTCGGCAGATCTTTTATTCCCTCATAGAAGCTTCGGTAAAAAACAAATCCGTCTCT
Source organism: Chryseobacterium sp. MYb328 (assembly GCF_037572595.1). NCBI lineage: Bacteria > Pseudomonadati > Bacteroidota > Flavobacteriia > Flavobacteriales > Weeksellaceae > Chryseobacterium > Chryseobacterium sp. MYb328. The sequence goes on from NZ_JBBGZQ010000019.1 coordinate 58,426, forward strand.
TTCCATATCTTCTTATATAACTATTGGTAATTAATTTTTAAACAGGCACGGAAGGCCTTTTTTTTTACCACACTTTAACATCACTCATTGTATGGTATTTAATTCTTAAGCTGTTTTATAATGGGTTGCTCTAAATCTTATAATTTCAGCTTCTGAATAATAATTTCTAGAACCTACTCTGACAGCCTTAATAGTATTATTTTTTTTCTGCTGCCATAGGTTAGATATTTTAATTCCTATTTTATCAGCAGCCTCCTTTGACGATAACATTCCTGCAGGTTTATTAGGGTCCTTCTGGTATTGCTTGTAGATTTCCTTCTTAATTGCCTCGCACTCTCCAGGCTTAGCCATTCTCACCGGCCTGTTTAAACTCTTAGCATATTCTAAAGTGGCCATTGCATCTAATAGATCAAGCTGCTTAGCTACTCTGCTATTTGGGATGAAGCCTTCAGGAAGAATTTCATTTCTTAGCCTGTTTTTGATTGCTTCAATTTCTGGGTTTACTTTTGGGTTTTTCATTGGTTTTCTTATTATCGTTTTCTATTCTGATTAGTCTTTTTTCATTCCATTTAAATAGGCCGTTTGAATCACGGCCTATAAAATAACCGTCCTTGTCTTTCAATAATTATAGTTTTTGTAACTTCCATGCAACTATTGAATTGAAGTACTTTGTTTCACCTTGTGGAGAAACCCATTCTCTTCCTCTTAAATTGATTCCAACCATTACATTATCTCCCTCTTTAAATGGGTCAAGAATATCTATCTTATCTCCCATTATTTCGATATTTATAGGCTGCGGGTATTGTTCAGTTGTAAGTAGTACAAATTCTCTTTTTTGAAAACCAGAAGCGAATGTTTCAGTTTCTCCGATTCTTTTTATTGATCCTTGTATTTCCATATTTTAAATTAATTGTAAGTGTTTTGCTAATGTTATGTTAAGTGAGTTTAGATAGACCCTAGCCTGCTTTACCATTATTTTTATAAGCTCTAGTCTTTTTTCATCTTTATAAATTTCAAACTCTTTTATTCTGGCTTGTTTTGGTATGTCAGCATAAGTCATATTTTTAGTAATTTCTTCGTCTAATTCTTCAGGAATACCATCTAAAAATCCTAATTTCCATGCCATCTTTCTTTTTTCATCTAGGATTAAATCATCTGGAGTATCAACTAATCCGTAAACTAGTTTTGCTTTTGTAAGACCTGTTAAATCAAGATAGCATTGAATCTGATCATAATAGTCTTCATTTGGAACATCTTCTTCAAAAAGAGGAAATGTTGAATAATCCCAAGAGCTTTTAAATTCATAAAGTATATCCTCAATAACATCCATTTCTCCATCAAAAAACTCATTGTCTAGTCTTTTTTCATTCTTTATAAGGAATGTTCTGTTTACCTCATTGTATTGATTTATATTTTCGTCCTCTACAGAAATGCCTTTAGATAAGTACTTACTTTGAATTTCTTTGGATCTATCAAAAACCTTATCTTTAAAAAGTTCATTTAAGTAAGTTTTGGCTCCATCTGATAACTCTGGTTTTGCATCTCTCTTTTTTATCAAATCACCAAGTGTTACAATTTGCTTGTCAGTAATGGTTCCGGCATATCGCTTTTCCATAAGTCCAGTTAAAGTTTCAACTTGATTAGGTGTTAATGGCTTGGGAAGCCCTTTCATTAATTTCCCAATTGCATGAGGACGAAACTTGTAATTTGAAAAATCATGCACTTTCAACATACTCTAATTTCTTTTTTCGTTCGGTTACTAATACTTTATATCTCTGCTGCTGATCTCTTGACATCTTAGTAAATAACGATTGAAGAGCCATAACATCCTTACATCCATTTATTTCATTGGTCAGATCTGTGTCAATTATTGGCTGCTTCTTTACGATTCTAACACCACCGACGACATCTCCTTTCATTTTTACTGTTGAATCAATAAATAACTCGATTAATAGTCCTTTCCAGTCTTCCACGAATGAGGACCCGGAGAATCCTTTCAATACCGCAGCGTTAGTTGCATTCAACACAAGTGGTTTTATTTTCTCTTCAAAATATGCGATATTGAAGTCTCCTTTCTTGCCTGCCACACTTGCTCCTAACTCCTGCTTAACTTCTCGTATTTTGAAAACCAACCTTTTCCCATCTTCCAGGTAATCTTCCAAATCTGCCACCCCTAAGTGATCTGATTTGTACACTTTACGGAAGTGTGTTTTAGTTTGTTTTTCCATTTTAATTGATTGTTTTTGTGAATTTACATTTAGGATAATTACAACATCCTAAAAAATTTATATTCTGCATTTTGTTCTTTCGAATTGACATAGGACTTCCGCATTTATCACACTTGCCATGCTTGAACTTGTTACTTTCCTTATCAATTTTTAATTGTTGGGTTGGTGAAGTCCCTTCTTTCAGACCATAGATATTTCCGTTGTTTTTAATTAACTTTTTGCATGCATGGCAATTAATATCATTTAGCCATTTTGATGTCAGTGTATTTCCGCTTTCGGGTTTGTAATGGTTGCATATTTCGCTTATATGAACATAAATTTCACCCATATAAGGTTGGCAACCTTTTACATCCCACCAATATTCTGTGCTATCAGGTAAACTCATAATTAATTAATTGTTTTTGAATAGATCGCGTAATGCTTACTGCCGATCTTTTTTGATGAGGTTTGATAAATTTTATGTTTTGCTTTAAGCTCTGAGAATCGCCCGGATATTACGTGTATTTGTACTCTAAGTTCATTTGCGATCTCAATAGTTGATCTTTTCCCGTCTACCTCATTTAAAACTCGCTCCCACATCTTAGGAATAGTCTCATTTACTTTTTTGAATGCCGTTTTGGAATTAGTGCTGTTCCTGCCTCGGCTGTAGTCAATTGGTTCCATATTTTCATTTTTGGTTTTTATTTATGTATTGGTGTGACGTCTCTCATTTTGAAGTGCTCTTCTACCCATCTCCTGTATAGGCCAGATAGACGGTGTGGTGTGACGTCTCTCATTTTGAAGTGCTCTTCTACCGTCTCTTTAATCAATTGCTGAATTTCTGAGTATTCAAGGGAAAATTTTTCAGAAATAGGATTCCAAATTTTAAAATAATTACACCATAAGTATGTTGTACTTCCTGAATTTTCTAATTCTAACAAACATTTATCTTCTTTGAAATAGAATACAGAATTTGGATATTTTTCTAAGTCTATTTTTAAAGTCAATTCATTGCCTAAAATCTCTAACAAGAATAATTTAGGATCCTGTTTTTCATTTTCCAACTGGATTTCTAAAACTGCCAATTCCTCTTTTAGATTGTTGATTTTCTCTTGTGTTGTCATGATTATTTATTTGATTGTTTAAACTCTTTGATGAACTCGTTTAATGCAGTTGTTTCCATTTCGGAAAGTGGTTCGTGCCCCAGGCGTTTGTGGTTTACATAGAAAACACCGCCCACGTTTTCTATTATTACAGTTATTTTCATGGTTACGATTTTTTAAGGATCCAATATTCATCTACTAATATTTTATGCAGAGAAACAGACAATGGACTAGAAAATTTAAAAGCCGTTTTTAATCTCTCAAGCCAAAACTGATCTTTAATCCCTACCGGTACAGATACAATTTGTTTTCTTTCACTGATTGGCTTTTGTAGGTAGTCTGTTAGGTTCATATCTCAGTGGCTTCTTTGATTAGTTGATCAATTTCTCTTTCAAAATCAGGCTGTATATTATACCTACGTCTAATAGTTATAAGTGCTTCAAGCATTTCAGGGGCTTTAGAGATTAATAAAGCATTAGCTTCACTTAAAATAGCATAACAAGTACTTGCTATCAATGTTCCTTTTTCAAGCGTGCTTTCTTCATTGCTCCAAATATTATGAAGCGCGGGATATTCTAAATCCCGTTCCATTGTCCACTTCCCTTTTGTTCCTTTGAAATTTTCCATGTTGTTATTGTTTTTTAAGTAAATATTCGATGATGTAAATTGTTTGCTGAACAAACCAACATTTGATTAGAAATAATAAAGTATTCATGAAGCGAGCTTTAAAAAATTAGACCTGTTTTCTGAGAACTTAACTTCCGAATGTTTGAAGAGGCTTATATTATGCATGCCGTCTACCACTCTACTCTTCCAATATCCTACATGATGCATCTGTCCTCCTTTCAAACCTTTGCGATAAGTTTTAAAGGCTTTTGCTATTACGATTTTCATCTTTCTAAATGCCGATGAGGTTTTTAGTATCGTTCCTTCTCTTACCCCATCTACAACTATGTAATACTTTCCCTTTGACACCTGAATGAACATTCCGTTTTCTAGAAGAATGTGACCTCTTATGTAGTCTTTTCCCATTCCCCAATCAGTTACTCTACTTAAATGAGTTCTGATAATCTGTTTTCCTAAAATTTTTCTTACTTTTGCCATGTTGTAATTTTTATGAGTTACACGATTTGACCGAGTCGTTCTGTTCGCGCAGGGCGACTCATTTTTTTTGAAAATATCTATCTTTGAAGTCTTTAAATGATTTTGATTTGCTTAAATAATTAGAATACTCCTGCTCTATCTCCCTCTTCGTTTTTTTCCTAACCTTCAAACCATTAAGAATACTCTTGCATAATTCCTCTCTTGAATCTAAGGGTAGCTTTAGCAAATAATCTTTTGCTATTTGATAATCTAGGTTCATGATTGAAATATTTGTTTATCCTTCCAGCCAGTGTGTTTTTTAATCGCATTAACAGAGAAATAATTTGATACTTTATCAGATTCTCTATAAGCCCAATTGGTTACTGTTGACTCTCTATTCCCTGTTTCATCTGCAATCTTCTTTAACAAACTGTAATCTTCCAGAATCTTACGGAATACTTCACCTCTTATTTTTCGCGGTTTTAGTATATTTGCTTGATTTTTCATCTTGTTCTATCATTTTGATATAGCAAATATACAACCTTTTTAGTTGTTCGCAAATTAACTAACAACTTTTTTAGTTGTTAATATTTAACTGTTTGATATTCAAGGTATTTAATTTTAATATAAAAAAACAAAATTGAAATCACCGTGAAATCACTGATAAACAACTAGGATAAACAGTATAATTTCGCACACCTCAAATGAGGACTGTATTAATACAGATAATTTTTTATTTATGAATATAGAAGATGTAGAAAAAAACAACCGTGTAAGTTGTTATTTAAAGGATTATTTTGCAGAAAATAATATTTCTCAGAAAGAAATTCAGGATGCATTAAATGTTTCCCAGCAATATGTTTCAGGCTTTATTAACGGAAAAAGAAGTATTGGAAAAAGATTAGCTGAAAAACTTTCAAGCTTATATGGTATAGATAAAGCTTTTCTTCTTACTGGAGAATTTTCCAAAATAATACAAAAAGAACCAACCAATTTAGATATAAAAAATTTACCTCATGATAAGCAAATGGAAATTTTACACAATGATTTATTGGAATTGAAGAAGGAAAATGAGGAACTCAAAGATATGGTTGACAGCTTAACTCTTAAAATAGAAATATCATTAGCTCCAATATTAAGGCATTTTAAGTTAAAGGAAGATAGCAAGGATAAACAACGGGATAAAAGCTCAATTAATTAAATCCAAATTGAGCTATTTTTATACCTAAGCGGAATTTATCAAGATTTAGATCGAGTGATATAGACTCCGTTAATAAGAATCTTTGTTCTTTGTTAATATTAGAAAATCGCACCTGACGTAGAAGAAGAAAGTTATTTTCAATGTATTCATCATATTCAATAATACCTCGATCAAAAAAATCCTCATTTCTATAATGTAATTGCCTAATAAAACCACGTTGTTCTCTATTTATCTTCTCCATTGGTTTTATTATTTTGTTTTCTAATTCCTCTTATAGTATTATATTGTATTTCATCTTCTAATATTAAATTTTGAATATGATTAACAAACCTATATAATACATAAGCTCCAGGAATCATCATAATAATTAAACCTATTCTATGTGGCCATTCAGGCTCAAACTTTATTCCAAGAACAAATTGACAAACATATAGTGACGAACAATATATCGAAGCAAATAAAGGAAAGTAAAATAATAGGCCATAAGCCTTCATGAATTTTCCTATTATCACCGCAAATGTGGTATAATATAAAGAAAGTAACCAATAATCATTTCTCAAATATCCTCCTATTGTATTTTGATAATATGCAAATGGTGGATTAAACCACACTATGATATTATCTAAGAAAGGCAAAAAACCCGATACTATCACTAGTATCGAGCCTATTATTTTCAAATAAGTTAATTTACTCTTATCTGTGTGGCGGCGTAATTGTTGTAGGATCTCCTCCATCTATTTCTGGGTCTTCGGGCATATTCAATCCTCTAACAATAATTGTATCAGAAACGGATTTACTTGTCTGCCCATTTTTGTTTAACTTAAAATTTTCAGGTCTAGTTTTTTCCAATGTAGGAGTTACATTTTCGTTATCTCTCTCACCGGAACATGAATGAATAAGAACTGCTACAATTGCAGTTAAAATAATTAATTTTGCTTTCATTGTTAGTAATTTAAGGTTTGCCCAAAAATACTAATAATAAGTCATTAATTATTCCGTTTTCTTATCTTTATTCGATTGCTAATATATGATATTAATTCATATAACAATGAATAATTAATACAAATATTTAAATTAAATCTGTTCTAAATAAAGCATTACGGGAAACCGTAAATTTTGAAATAATTTATATTTCTATATTTGTGGAAAAATTAATACATGAAAAAAGTATTACTATTATTAATTTCTAATATTATTTTCGCACAATCTATCCCGCAGCCTAAGGAGTTTGTTTTATTGCCTCCAGATTTTAATTTAGAAACTGACAAAATAAATGAAAATTTAAATAATGCTCTCAAGCCATTTTTAGCAATTAAAAAATATGGCATTGGTATAATAAGCTTTAAAGCTACAGATGAAGATTATGTAACTGGCGCTAATTTCTTTATTTTTAATCCATCTACTAAAACTATAAAATATATATGGTTTACAGTTGCGGGGGAGAATCCAGTTGGAGATCTTGTTAAGACTAAAACAGGATATTACAAAACATTAAAAGCTATTGGCCCAATTGAATCTAAAAATGTAGGAGAGTGGACGTTTGAATCAGTTTGGCCAACTGATGTAGTTGAATATTTAAAAATATCTACAATAAAAATTCAGTATATGGATGGTTCATTTAAAACTATTAAATATAATAACCAAATGTACATTGGATATAATGCTTACGAAAAAGTAATTACGGTACTAAATAAGGATAACAAAGAAGAAACGAATATTTATTCATCTAAAATTTTCCCAAATGTTGCTGAAGATGATGAAACAATTTTTACAGAAGTTGAACTTAACGCTGAATATCCCGGAGGTATGGGTGCTTTTAGAAAAACAATTGGAGAACACATTGATACTTCATTAATTACAAGTCAACCAGGCAATGTAGAAACAGAATTGTCATTTATAATAGAAAAAGACGGTAGCACTTCTAATATTAAAGCGATAGGAAAAAATGAAGAGTTTAATAAAGAAGCCATTAAGACAATTAAGTCACTAAGAACAAAATGGTCACCAGCTAAAATAAATTCAGTAAATGTGAGATCAATTTATAAATCCAAATTCTCAATGGAATTCTCGTAAAATAATAAATCATATAATAATATTAAAAATTGGTAAAATGAAAAATATAGCTATTTTATTTACAATCCTGATTTCGTGTTTATATTATTCTCAGGAAAACTCTTTTTCAATAAATAATAAGCAAGTTGTTTGGCAAAAGATATATGATTCGACCAAAAATATTGACGAAGTAAAAAACATTTTAACTAGTTCTGGTAAAGTAAATGTAACAAGCATTGAAAGTGGAATATTAAATGGAGATGTTTCAGATTATATGATGGACTATAAAGGAGCGGGAAACACAAGAGCTGGAACTCCTATTTTCATTTATTCATCAAAGTTCTTTACAAACTTCAAAATAGAATTTAAAGAAAATAAATACAGGGTCACAATAACTAACATAAGACTAAAAGGAAATTCAGGTTCTTTATACTCCAGCGGAGTTGCAATTTCAAACGATGGTAATGAAAATCTGGAAAGCTACGCCCTTACAAATGACAAAGAATCTTTTCGAAATAATTTCGAAGGAAGAGCTTCTAAAATAATAAACTATTCGTTTACTCAATTATTTGACGTTTCAAAGTATACGGAAACTAATGACAATTGGTAAAAAATTAATATTAATCTTTATATTTGTAATATAATTGTAGTAAAAAAATAGTAAAAAACATAGTAAATACCTATGTTTTCAGCACATTTTAAAATATTTAAATTACTGAATATCAACACAATGCTGTTTTATAAAAAATTAAACTAATTTTCATTTTTTTACCCTATTTTTGCATTGTTTTGAAACTTACATTCAATAAAATCATTACATTTCCTTTGGTAATTTTGATCAAATTTTACCAGTGGTTCATCTCGCCCCTACTTCCTAAAAATTGCCGTTACGAACCTACCTGCTCTCATTATATGGTAGAGTCCTTGCAGGTTCATGGTGTATTTAAGGGGTTCTGGATGGGGTTCAGGCGAATTTTAAGATGCCACCCATGGGGAGGAAGCGGCTACGACCCTGTTCCCCCTAAGCATAAACATCAATAAAACAAACTATTAAATCAATAGAAAAATGAGTAATATTTTTTTCAGAATTTACCTTGTCATATTTGCATTGGTTACCCAGTGCCTTTTTGCACAGGAATACCCTGGAGGTCTATCTGACGGAGCTTTAGACATCAATGGAAATAATGTTCCTGTAAAAATCTATTCCACTACAGAACTGGGAGACCTTAGCGCTTTTCCAGACAGAGGAATCAAAGATAATGTACTGGTCATCCTTAACGAATCTAATTTTGAACCTGCGTACTACAGCTACAGTGCTTCAACACTTACAAGATTCAAAGATTCACAATATCAGTTTTTTGATAAACATTTTAAACTGATCAACACTCCTCCTTCCAAAGATAATATCACCACATTCAAATATGCGGTAAAGTCTGCAAAACCTATTTCTGATTCTGATAAAGTGGAACTTAAAACTTCTTTTAAAATATGGGATCCGTCAAAAGGTATCAATATCGGCATATTTACCCTACACTTTTATAGCTTAATGTTCGTGCTGGCCTTTGGTTTTGGATACATTTTAATGACAAGAATCTTTAAAATTGATAATATTAACCAGAAATATCTGGAACCGCTTTTCACATGGACATTGATAGGAACTATTCTTGGAGCTAGATTAGGACATGTTATCTTCTATCAGCCGGAACTGTTTAAGGAGGATTTCTGGAGTGTATTTTTACCAATCAGCACCAAAAACGGGATCAAATTCACAGGATTTTCAGGATTGGCAAGTCACGGAGCAACTATTGCACTGATTCTTACCACTCTTTATTACTCATATAAGGTTATCAGGAAAAACCCTTTCTGGGTATATGACAGATTAGGGATTGTAGTAGCTTTAGGTGGTGCATTTGTAAGAATGGGGAACTTCTTCAATTCTGAGATCGTAGGAAAACCTGCTGACCCCAATTCTCCTTTTGCATTACTTTTCCCACAACAGAGCAGTGAATATGGACTTACGGTACCGCGTTACCCAAGTCAGTTATTCGAAGCAGTAGGATATGTTGCATTATTCATTTTATTATGGATTCTTTACAGAAAAACAAATAAAAAATATCAGCAGGGATGGCTATTTGGATTATTCTTTATCATCCTGTGGGCCATCAGATTCTTTGTAGAGTTCCTAAAAGAACCGCAAGGTGATGAATTCATTCAGATCGGAGGACTAAACACAGGACAGGTTCTTTCCATTCCTTTTATGCTTGCCGGAGTGATCATCATGATCGTTTCCAGAAGATTTAAAATTACGGAGGTAGAAAACGAGAAACCGGAATAAACAGAATAGCTGGTTAATCTTGGCTTAAAATATAAAAAGGCAAATTTGTTAATTACAGATTTGCCTTTTTTACGTTTACTGATTTATGTCCTTAGCCTTCCCTGCAATCATAAAATTCTCATTGTTTTTCTATTTAAACCAATAAAAACATTTCCTAACTCATCAATGACATCTGTAGGAAGCATAGACTCTTTTGAGTGTTTTTCAGCTGCAAGATCTGCGGCTTTTCCATGCAGCCAGACTCCCAGAATACAGGCATTTTTTTCCGAATACCCCTGAGCTAATAGTGAAGTTAAAATACCGGTCAGAATATCACCACTTCCTCCTTTGGCAAGTCCCGCATTTCCGGTCAGATTATAGTAAACTTTCCCATCAGGAGTAATTACTTGTGTATGATGATCTTTTAATACAATATAAACACCAAGTTCTCCAGCTTTTTTTCTTGCCAGTTCCAATCGTTCAAAAGAGTTTTCTGTTGGACCAAATAACCTTTCGAATTCTTTGGGATGAGGAGTGATAATTGATCTTTTGGGAATTAACTGAAGGTTTTTCTCATCTTCAGAAATAATATTCAATGCATCGGCATCCAATACTAATGGAGCCTGATTATCTTTCAGAAACTTCAAAAGTCCTTTTTGAGTATCGGTATGTGTTCCCAAACCGGGACCAATTCCCATAACTGCTCCTTTATCAATATCAAAATCTTTAATATATTGCTCCCCTCCTTCTGTAAACATAGCTTCAGGACAGGAAGTTTGCAAGACTTCATATCCACATTGAGGAGCTAATGTAAAAGTAAGTCCTGCTCCTGTTTTCAAGGCCGATTTTGTAGCCAAGACTGCTGCACCAATCTTCCCGTAGCTTCCACCAACAATTACGGCTTTACCATAACTCCCTTTATGAGCAAATTCATTTCTGGGTATAAAAAGGGAGCCGGCAAAGTGATCATCAGTTGCGAAATAATTCGTTTCAGTTACTTCAGCATATTCTTTATTTAAATCAATATTCAGAACGATTACTTTTCCGGTATACTTTCCGGTTTCCGGATGAAGAAAACTTCGCTTCCAGGACTGAAAAGTAAGTGTATAATCAGTTTTCAAGATAACAGAATCACCACCAATGAGCCTGTCAGCAGACATTCCAGAGGGAACATCTATAGCTATTTTAATATGATCTTTTTTATTAATCTGATCAACAAGTTCTTTATATTCTCCTTCCAAAGGTCTAGACAATCCAGTTCCAAAGAGCGCGTCAATAATAACAGTTTCATCATCAAACTTATATTGAGTAATCTGACTGAAGGTCCGGACAGAGATTCCTGAAATATCTTCTATCCTTTTAATATTCACCGAGGCATCTTCTGAGAATTTGCCCTTTGGATCTTTAACAAATACCTCTACATCAAATCCTTTCAGATAAAGTATTCTTGCTACTGCCAAACCATCACCACCATTATTACCGTTGCCACAAAGTAAAACTGTCTTTCTATGGGTTTTACAATGTTCGGTTATCCAATTAGCTATCGTCATTGAAGCCCTCTCCATCAATTGAATGGAAGATATTGGCTCACGGGAAATGGTAAACCGGTCCCAGCTACGGATTTGTTCAGCAGTGAAGATCTTCATAGGTAAATCTGACTTTTAAATAAATTATAAAAGATATTTCATTATGATAAAGCCCAGATAACAAAAATAAAGGGACATCATTAATGAGATAAAATATAAGGATAAAGTTACAATTTCTATTAAATCAGATACTATGAATTTAGGATAAAAGTCCGCTTTTTCAGAATAAAAAACGATAAAAAGTAGTGTTTTTTACATTTTTTAATTATATTTTTGTGTATATACTAATTAAAAAATATAAATTATGGGATTTGTTAAGGAATTTAAAGAGTTTGCCTTTAAAGGAAATGTTCTCGATCTTGCTGTCGGTGTAATCATTGGAGCAGCATTTGGTAAAATTGTTTCGTCTTTAGTGGAAGACGTTATCACTCCTCTGATCTTAAACCCTGCGCTTAAAGCAGCAGGTGCAGAAAATATCGCTAAACTTACCTGGAATGGTGTTGCGTATGGGAATTTCCTTTCTGCCGTCATTAGCTTTCTGTGTATTGCTATGGTTCTTTTCTTTATCATTAAAGGAGCTAATAAAGTTAATAAGAAAGATGCTCCGGCCCCTACAGGACCTACAGATGATCAAAAGTTATTGGCTGAAATCAGAGATTTACTGAAAAGCAAAAATAATATATAATCCGTTCCCTAGCGGTTTAAAATATAAAAGCACCTTCTTGATGAAGGTGCTTTTGTTTTATCTGATAGCTTCAATTACTGAATCTGCAGAATGCTTGAAATCTGATCTGCCAGGGAAAGCCCGATTCTATCCTGAGCCTCAAGTGTGGAAGCACCTGTGTGTGGCGTAAGGGAGATTTTAGAATGGTTAAGAATCTCTTTAGAAGGTGTCGGCTCATTAATGAAAACATCAAGGCCAGCAAATCTCACTTTACCGGAATCCAACACTTCAATTAAAGCAGCTTCATCAATAACTCCTCCTCTGGAACAGTTAACGATAGCTACTCCGTCTTTCATGATTTCAAACTCATTCTTACCAATCATATATCCGTCTTTCTGAGCCGGAACGTGAAGGGTAATAAAGTCTGAATGCTTCAACACTTCCTGTAAAGGTTCTGTTTCTATATCTACGTTGATGAACTGATTATTGTAGAATTTCACTTTAATACTTGCTCTTCCTACATTATTATCTGCTGCAACCACTCTCATCCCAAGTCCAAGAGCTATTCTTGCCACTTCCTGACCTATTCTTCCCATTCCGATGATACCGATGGTCTTTCCTCTCAATTCAATCCCTGCTGCATATGCTTTTTTAAGACCTGCAAACTCTGTATCTCCTACCAAAGGCATTTTTCTGTTGGAATCCTGAAGAAATCTCGCTCCGGAAAATAAGTGAGCAAAAACAAGCTCAGCCACAGATTCTGAAGAAGCTGCCGGTGTATTGATGACATGAATTCCTTTTTCTCTTGCATAGTCTACATCAATATTATCCATTCCTACCCCACCTCTTCCGATAATTTCGAGGGATGGGCAACCATCAATAATATCTTTCCTCACCTGTGTAGCACTTCTTACCAATAAAGTACGAACTTCGTGCTCGTTAATATAATCTACTAAAAGCTCCTGTGGAACTTTTGCAGTAATCACCTCGAATCCCTTTTCTGTTAATGCATCAATTCCAGATTGATCCAGGCCGTCATTTGCTAAAACTTTCATAAATACAGCTATGTTTTAAAAGTTGAAAGATTTAAAAATTAAAGGATACACTCCATTCAATTTTTAAATCTTCCGTTATATTATTTTATTCTTCGTCTTCTTTGAACACTTCAATGGTTACCTGCTTTTCTACCAGGTCAGTAAACCTTCCCTTGTATCTTGTAGCTCTTACCAAATGATTGTCTATCCAGTGATAATTTCCTCCTCTTGGTTTTCCACAAAGTACACTGTGGTACTTGAACCCATGCTTATCCAGCCAATCAATTGTGATTTGCTTCAGGTTTTCGGTTCTTGAGGTAAAGAAACAGATCTGATGTCCTTCGTCATACCATTTATTAATGGTTTCCAAAGCGTCAGGATATGGCTCACAGGTAACCATTCTTTCGGGTTCCTCATTAGGAACGTCATCCGTAATGGTTCCGTCTATATCGATTAAATAATTTTTTACTCCATCCTTAAGAATAGGACTGATGTGTTCTACGTATTCTAATTCCATCACGAAAATTTGAGTAACAAAGTTACGGATTTTATAACCATTAGCTATATTAATCTTGCTTTAAGTTAAAATTTTACTATAAAAATCGTTATTTAATAAATAATATAAACATTTTATTCATGATTTAATGACTTATGGTTAAAATTTTTCTTTTTTAATTTTAGTTTAGATATTGAAATAGAGAATATTTTGGCTTTTTGTGAATCATACTTATGATTTAAAATTTTCTTTTTTATTCTCTTTTCCTATCATCCAAAAGATATAATGTTTTCCTAAAAATTTCCAAAATACATTTATTACACTTACATTTGTAGAAATGGAAGAATTTGTAGTTTTAGTAAATCCTGATGATGTGGTTTTGGGCTTGATGGAAAAACAGCAAGCTCACGTTAATGGTTTGTTACACCGTGCTTTTTCTGTATTTTTATTCAATGCTAAGGGCGAAATGCTGCTTCAGAAAAGGGCGTCAGGAAAATACCATTCTCCCAATCAATGGACCAATGCAGTCTGTTCACACCCCAGAATTGGGGAAACTTACCTGGCCGGAGCTCAACGAAGATTAAAAGAAGAGTTGGGAATAGAGGCTGAACTTTCAGAAAAATTCAATTTTATTTACAAAGCAGATGTAGGCGGTGGCCTTTGGGAGCATGAACTTGATCATGTTTTTGTTGGAAACTATGAATCTGATTTTAACCTGAATAAAGAGGAGGTAGAAGAAGTAAGATTTATTTCCCCTGAAGATCTGGATAAAGAAATTTCTGAAAACCCCGAACATTTCACCGAATGGTTCAAAATCATTCTTGAAGAATATAAACACCATTTTTAACGATGAAAAAACTCCTTCTCTTTTCTGCTATTCTATCAGGAAGTCTGTTTTTTGCCCAAAAGGCAACCACTTATGATAGTGCTAACTACTCTATCAATGTTCCTGAAGGCTGGAAATCTACCAATGACAGTGATATTATCAATATTTTCCCAACCAATGAGATCGGGGCCATTACCATTTCCGAATATCATGATCTGAATCTTCCCAAAGCTGAAACGAAGAAATTCATTCTGGCCCTTTATAAATCGGAAGATGAAGAAAAAAAAGTAAAGGAAAACAGAGGTAAAAAAGGATATACAGAATATTTCTACGAATATTTTGATGAAAAAGAAAAACTTTTCTGGATTACAAGAGCCTTTCAAAAGGATAAAGACTTGTATCTGGTAACCATAAACTGTGGCCAGAAATTCTGGAACGGAAACTATATGACCCTATTTAATGAGACTTTTAACAGTTTTAAAATAAAGAAATAAAAATTAAATATGAAGAAAACAGCTTTGTACGACAAACATGTTTCATTGGGAGCTAAGATCGTACCTTTCGCAGGTTTTGAAATGCCTGTACAATATTCAGGAGTAACAGAAGAGCATTTTGCAGTAAGAGAAAAGGCAGGATTGTTTGATGTTTCCCATATGGGACAGTTTTTCATCGAAGGTCCGGGATCTAAAGATCTTTTACAATTTGTAACGACTAACAATGTGGATACTCTTGAAAACGGAAAAGCTCAGTACTCATGTCTTCCCAACGAAAACGGAGGAATTGTGGACGATCTTATCGTTTACAAAATGGAGGATGACAAATATTTTGTAGTAGTAAACGCCTCCAATATTGACAAAGACTGGAACCATATCTCAAAATACAATACTTTCGGAGCAAAAATGACCAACGCATCTGATGACATGTCGTTATTAGCAGTTCAAGGTCCTAAAGCTACTGAAATTCTTCAAAAACTTACTGACGTAACCCTTTCTGAAATTCCTTATTATAATTTTACAGTAGGAAGTGTTGCAGGAGTGAACGATGTGATCATCTCTAACACAGGATATACAGGAAGCGGAGGTTTTGAAATCTATTTCAAAAACGAAAACGCTGAACAACTTTGGGATGAAATAATGAAGGCTGGTGAAGCTGAAGGAATTGTTCCTTGCGGATTGGCTTCCAGAGATACTTTAAGACTAGAAAAAGGATTCTGTCTTTACGGAAACGACATTGATGATACTACTTCTCCCATTGAAGCTGGTTTAGGATGGATCACAAAATTTGATAAAGACTTCGTTTCTAAAGAAGTTTTCGCTAAACAGAAAGAAGAAGGTGTTACCAGAAAACTGGTAGCTTTTGAACTTACAGATAAAGGAGTTCCAAGACATGACTACCCTGTTGTAGATGCTGAAGGAAATGTTATCGGAAAAGTAACTTCCGGAACACAGTCTCCAATGAAGAAAGTAGGTTTAGGTCTTGCTTATGTAGACAAACCTCACTTCAAATTAGGTTCTGAGATCTTCATCCAGGTAAGAAATAAGAACATTCCTGCAAAAGTGGTAAAAGCTCCTTTTGTATAATTGTTCTAAAAAATAATACTGATAAGAGACTGTCTTCGGATAGTCTCTTTTCTTTTAACATCTATTCCAAAAAAAAAGAGACTGTAAAATTTACAATCTCTGTATTCTTATCTGCAGTAGCAGCAAAGTGATCTGTCCGGAGTGCACATATCTCCCCTTCCCGGATGTCCTGAAACTACACCTCCTGCTTCACCACAAAGTGTAAAACAATTGGGTACGATAACTTTTCCACCACCTTTAATTTCTTTTAATGTTAGCCTGTTAAGTTTCTGGGCTTTAAAAATGTTTTGATTCATAATAATAGTTTTTGATTATTTAAAGATAAGAATAATCTTTAAAACACTACACACCAACATCTTAAATAAAAAAAGCTCCACAAGTGGAGCTCAGGCTTATGTTATTAAGCAAAATTATTCTTCCGCAGCAAAGAATGTTCTTAAAGCTTCTATATTATTCTTGTCATTCCCAACAAATATTTCTTTATCAGTCATAAAAACAGGACGTTTTAAAAAGGTATAGTGATCCAGTAACAATTCTTTGAAGTCTTTTTCCTCCAGAGACTTTACATCTAACTCTCTCAACTTGATCTGAGTAGATTTTTTACTGAATAAAGCTTCATACGACTTTGTCAGTTTATGCATTTCCTCTAATTCTTCTTTGGTAATCGGTTCCTTCTTAATCTCGCGAAGTTCCCAGTCTTTAAGATTAAATTGTGCTAAAATTTTTCTGCAGGTATCGCAGGTGTTCAGGTGAAATACTTTCTTCATTGTTATTTTTGTCTGTTATTTGTTAAAATTCTGCTTCATTATTATTTAGTCTTTCAAAAGTAGGATTTAATCCAAAACTTTGGAAATTATTAAATAACTTTATTCAAAATTTATAAGAATGCAGAACAAACCTATTACTTTTCAGTTTATTTCGGAGCCATCAGATGTGAATTATGGTGGAAATGTGCATGGAGGAAGCGTTATGAAATGGATTGATCAGGCAGGCTATGCGTGTGCCACCACCTGGAGTGGAAATTATTCTGTGACAGTCTATGTTGGAGGGATCCGCTTTTATGAACCTATTAAAATCGGCGAAGTGGTAAAAGTGGATGCTCAGGTCATCTATACGGGATCTTCCAGTATGCATATTTCCATCAATGTTTTTTCCCGGAACCTGAAACAGCCTACTTTTGATAAAAAAACCCACTGCATCATCGTTTTTGTAGCTGTAGACGAAAATGGCAAAAAGCTTCCTGTCCCTAAATGGATTCCTGAAACGGAAGAAGACAAACAAAAAGAACAGTACGCTAAACGTCTGATGGAACTGAGAACACAGATAGAAGATGAAATGAAGCCTTTTTTATAGAAGTTTTTAGGATAAAGGTTATGAGAGGTACAGTTTACGAAAATGATTCGTACTTGATAAAATAAACTCCAGAGGTAATATATAAGTCAAAAATACACTTTACACATCATATTATTGTACAATATATTAGAATTATCTAATTTAGTATCAATCTATTACAACTATAATATGAAAAACAGCCTAACAATTATCTGCATCCTATTAACCATTCTTTTTCAGGCTCAGATGCACAGATTTATTTATGAACTTCAGTATAAAATGGATTCTACTGAGTCAGGCTATGAAAAGCTGAATATGATTCTGGATATTACCCCGAAAGAAGTTAAATTCTACGGGAGAGGTCTTGCTACTACGGATTCACTGAATAAAAAATTCGGAATGAATTCAAGTTATACTGATATGACCGGCCAAGTAGTGAAAAGAAAAATCAATTCTTTTGACAACGAAAACTTCATCAATATAAAAAACGGATACTATTCATTTAAAACTACAGATAAAATCAATTGGACAATCACTGATGAAACCAAAAAGGTAGAAAGTTACACCCTGCAAAAAGCGACAACAAAATTTGGAGGAAGAAACTGGACGGCATGGTTCTGTAAAGATATTCCATTTAATGAAGGGCCATTTAAGCTACGCGGATTACCAGGTTTGATCTTTGAAGTATCAGATGCAGGGAAAAACTTCATCTATCATCTTGTAAAAAGCAGGGAGCTTCCGGAACTCTACTCTACTGAAGACTTTCTGGAGTCCAATTTTGGAAATAAAGCAATTCCGATCAATGAAAAGCAAAAACATAAGCTGATCATGGAATTTTATAATGATCCTTTTGCTTTTGAACGGAATAATTTCAACAAAGCCAATAACAATCTGAAAATTAATATCAACGGAAAAGAGATTCACAATGTGGATGAACTGAATACCCAGACCAAAAGTATGCAGGAAGTCATCAGGAAATACAACAATCCGATTGAGATCGATAAAGCTATGCATTATCCAAAGTAATAAATATGAGTATCAGCTATACTGGCACGAATAATCAAGATATTCTTTATTGGTTTTAATACTGCGATAAACATGTTACATCTTACTCTGATTTTTGCCGGAGTTTTTGTTTTTAAAGACATGTTATCTTTTTAAGTTTGGGCTAAAGCCTGCTCCTATTGATACTGATATCTGTATGGATAATTGTTGTTTAGCAATAAGTACTTTTTACTTTTTACTTTTTACTTTTTACTTTTTACTTTTTACTTTTTACTTTTTACTTTTTACTTTAATCCATATATTTGCAATACCAAAGGAAATGGTGTTCTTCCTTCCCCAACCGCTTTACAAAAGCTGATGACGCCTGATTGAGAGATTATTAATGAATAACTAATCAGGATTATGATGTCAAAAAATCAACGAACACTTGGTAAAAAAGCAATTTTTCACACTCAGTTTTTCTTCAGAAAATTTCCGGCGCTGCCTTATATTTTTAAATGGTTACTTATCAGTATTATCATTGGAGCAATGGCAGGAAGTGCGTCTGCAGGATTTCTACAATCATTGGAATGGGCTACGAATTTCAGGGAAAGTCATATATGGCTGATTGCCTTACTTCCGGTTGCTGGCTTTCTGATTGGACTTTTATATTATTATTTCGGGAAGGATGTGGAAGCAGGAAATAATCTTCTGATCGACAACATCCATGATCCAAAGGAGATAATCCCGTTCAAAATGGCCCCTTTTGTTTACCTTGGAACCATTGTTACTCATCTTTTCGGAGGGTCAGCCGGCCGTGAAGGAACAGCACTTCAGATGGCTGGAGCTATGGCAGATCAGCTGAGCAAACCTTTTAAACTTGATAAAAGTGAGAGGAAAATATTAATTATCTCTGCCATTGCTGCTGGATTCGGTTCTGTTTTCGGAACACCTTTGGCAGGTGCTGTCTTCGGACTAGAAGTTTTTTTGATGGGAAGAATACGGTATAATGCCATATTCCCTGCCTTTGCTTCAGCTATTCTTGCAGATTGGGTCACCAACCTCTGGAGTGTAAAACACACTCACTATCACATCGATTTCATTCCCAAACTGGAGTTTTTACCAATCCTGTACAGTATTTTAGCAGGAATTGCTTTTGGAATTTGTGCAGCTGCTTTCAGTAAAATTATTCATTGGGCAGGTTCTGTCTTTAAATCACAAATTAAATATCCGCCACTTCGTCCACTTATCGGAGGAGCTGTTATCGCTTTAGCCGTTCTGCTCATGGGCACTACACGATATATTGGTCTGGGGGTTCCCGTAATTGTAGAGTCATTTGAGAAACAACTCCCAATTTATGATTTTGCTCTAAAAATGATTTTTACCATTATTACCCTCTCCGCAGGATTCAAAGGGGGTGAAGTAACTCCATTATTTTTTATTGGAGCTACGCTGGGCAGTGCATTATCTCTGTTTATTCCGTTGCCTTTCGGTTTATTGGCGGGAATGGGATTTGTTGCCGTTTTTGCCGGGGCTACCAATACACCATTGGCCTGTATGCTGATGGGAATTGAATTATTCGGTGTAGAGTGTGGAGTGTATGTTGCCATCGCCTGTGTTGTTTCTTATCTTCTTTCAGGACATAACAGCATTTATACTAAACAAAAGATCGGAGAAGCAAAAAACAGGAGGTATGAGAGCCAGCAGGACAGATCTATTTCCGATTTCTTATAAGCGATTTGATTTTCCACCTTTGATAAAATTGGATATTACTCAAATATTTTGAGTAATAATTTAGCTTCCTGCAGATTTCACAGATACTTGTGTTTTAATATAATCTGCAAAAAAAGAATCATTATCTTGTTGAAAATTTTTAATTTTCCTGTGTCCGAAAATATAAATAATATTGAGGATAAATTGCTACGATTTTCCACTTATCCAGTAACTTGAACCATTTTTCCGCTTTTAAACCTTCATCACTATAATACATTCAACCTAAAACCCTTTCATCCCCGAACACTCCTGTCCAAAATATAACTATAATCCGTACTTTTGCGCTATGTTCGATTACAGGTTAAAAGTTTTCCATACCGTAGCTTCCAGGCTGAGTTTTACTAAAGCTTCTGAGGAGCTTCACATTTCACAGCCCGCAGTTACCAAGCACATCAAAGAAATTGAAGTTCAGCTGAGCACTAAATTATTTGACAGAAAAGGTACCTCCATACAGCTGACACAAAGTGGTAAAATCCTATATGAATATGCTGAAAAAATCAGAAATATCTACCGTGATCTGGAGTTTGAAATCAGCCAGATCAACCAGCAACACAAAGGAAAACTTATTATCGGAGCAAGTACAACGGTTGCTCAGTATATTTTACCTGAGATCCTTGCCAAGTTTAATGCTTATTATAAAGACATTAAAATAGAACTTCTTACAGGGAATACAGAAGCTATTTCTACTCTTTTAAAGGAAGAAAAAATTGATCTGGGTATCATTGAGGGTGAATCACAATCTTCTTATTTTGATTATAAGACTTTTAGACCTGATGAAATTGTTCTCGCAGCCAAATCTGACCACCTTTTAGCTCATAAAACTTTACAGGTAAAAGACCTGTACCAACTCAACCTTATTTTCCGTGAACAGGGTTCCGGAACGCTTGAATTTATACAGAACCGGCTAAAGGAGAAAGAAATTAACCTCAGTGAATTGAATACCGTCATCCAACTGGGAAGCAGTGAGAGTATCAAAAATTACCTTCTTCATTCAGATTGTATGGCTTTCCTTTCTATCAGCACTATTCTGAATGAACTGAAAAACAATATCCTTACTGTCATTGACATTAAAAACTTCAGCATTGAAAGAGATTTTCATTTTATTCTTCCAAAAGGAGAACAATCTGAATTGATAGAGCTTTTTTTGAGGTTTGCAGAGTAATTTTCTTACCCTATTCAGGACAGCAAAATCTGTTATCTTTAGTATTTTGAATAAAACCGCATTGATTTTTTAGGTTTTGGCTAAAGCCAATGGAATTTATTTATTTTGACGGACGGGCTAAAGCCTGCCCCTATTGATGTTGATATCCGTATGGATATACACATCGGGAATTGTTCTTTAACGAAAATATCTTTTATCTTTTATCTTTTATCTTTTATCTTTTATCTTTTATAACTTATAGTTATCCAATATAACAAAATACGATTTACTTTATAATAACATATTGCCGAATTTTGAACCAGATTTTAAAAGTTCGCACTATGAAAGATTTCATTCAAAATGAAAGAACACGAAAAGTAATTTTTATTGGATTGGCAATGTTATGCCTTACTCCATTCATTTCTTCTCCCATCGCCCTGGCACTAGGTTTTGGCCTGGCTGTTTTTATGGGAAATCCGTTTGAAAAACATTTACATCAATATATTCATCTGTTGTTACAGATCTCTATTGTCGGATTAGGTTTCGGATTAAAACTGGACGAAGCCCTTCATGCCGGAAAAACGGGATTAATGCTAACGGTTGTAAGCATCATCACTGTAATGGTTCTTGGATATTTTTTAGGAAAAGTATTTAAACTTGAAAGACCTCTCTCCTACCTTCTGTCTGCAGGAACTGCAATTTGTGGAGGAAGTGCCATCGCTGCAATTTCACCCATTATTAAGCCCGGTACAAAGCAGATATCATTGGCACTTGCTATTATTTTTACGTTAAATTCCATTGCTTTATTTGTGTATCCTGCTATGGGACATCTCCTTAATCTCTCTCAGGAACAGTTTGGATTATGGTGTGCAGTCGGAATCCATGATACAAGTTCTGTGGTAGGTGCTGCCAGTAAATATGGTAATGAAGCTTTAAAAATTGCAACTACAGTTAAATTAGCCCGCGCTTTATGGATCATTCCTGTTTCTCTGATTACCATGTTTATTTTTAAAAGTAAAGATTCAAAAATAAAAATTCCGTGGTTCATCGGATATTTCATTCTGGCTATTCTGCTGAATACTTATTTTCCTGTTATGGATCAATTCAGTGGTGCAATTACTTCTTTTGCCAAATCAGGACTGAATCTTACTTTGTTTTTTATCGGTTCTACCCTTTCCATCCAGACTTTAAAGACAATAGGTTTTAAGCCTTTACTTACAGCTGTACTGCTTTGGGTGACCATCAGTATCGGAAGCCTACTCTACATTATTCACTAAAAGCAGCAGCACCCTTCTGAAATCAGGAGGGTGCTGCCTATTAAATGTGGAAATGTTTATTGATAACAGTTTCTTAAACTTCTCCGCAAGTATAAACCTGCAGACAGCCCATATATATAGAGCAATAATCAGGACCTGTTACAGCACCTGAGCAACTGCAGCCGCAAAGAGATAAATCCGGCTTACCGCTTACTCCTCCTGTAATGCTTTTAAGATCTTGTTTTTTTAGCTTTTTAGCGTTTTTAGTAATATTCATGTGATTTAGTTTTTGATTAAACAATATAGTTTTAGTTCACTCCCAAAGTTAAACAAATATTAATTACATGCAACTTTTTTTAACATATTTTTAAATAAAATACTGATTACAAACAAATTAATACATTAAAAAACATAAAATACTTCCTTCATTTATTAAACAAGTTAAATTTAGTTGTAAAATAAAGCTTCCGGGATACGCTTAAATAGCAGTCAAAATGAATGAGAGTAAACCTGATATAAAAACATAATGATCTAAGAAATATAGGCTTCCTTAGTTATTCTTAAGTTTTAATTAAAAAAACCTTTTGATTTCTCAAAAGGTTTTTAATATGTAATAATGTTTCATTTAACAGGTTATTACCTGCAGACATCTTTTGTATTTTATACAATATGACGGGCCCGTCACTGCACCTGTACAGCTACAGCCACATTTCGAAAGATCGGGAGTGATTTCACCACCAATACCTCCTGCAATATCTTTAAGAGTATCTCTTCCCAGCTTTTTAGCATTTTTTAAAATGTTTTGTGACATGATGATTTGGTTTTAATTAAACATATATTTTGTTAGTTCATTTTTAAAATTAAATAAATAAAAATTATTCATCACATAAAAAAATGTTAATTAACTCAATTTCATATATTTAAAAACAGATAAAATATCATCTATTTTATTATTCTGTGAACTCAAGATCTCTGTCGTGAGTTTCGGAAATCGTGAGTGAAGAATAAAATGCCAAACCAAATACCACTACCCCTACGATGGCTGCACTTTCCAATACTGAGAAACTTTCTTTAAAGAAATCAAAAGCCAGGATCATTACCGGCACTAATCCTCTGACCATATTTGGAACCGTGGTGGTTGCTGTATTTCTGATATTGGTTCCAAACTGCTCTGCTGCCAGCGTCACAAACATTGCCCAATAGCCTGTACCAAAGCCCAGCCATACACAGAACAGATAATATTTCGTCTCGGTATTGGTATTTCCGAACAGCATAATTCCCACCCCGACTAACGTGAAAAGAAGCATGTAGAATATGGCCATTTTACGCGACTTCAAAGCATGGGAAATAAAACCGCTCATCAGATCACCGACAGAAATACCTACATACGCCCACATAATTGCTTTTCCTGGGCTAAGATCCTTAATTCCGAATTCTGGGGCAAATTGGTTAGCTAAAACAGCCAGAATCCCTATACAATACCAGGTAGGCAATCCTATAGCAATACATTTTAAGTATCTTACCAACCTTTCTTTATTGGTGAAAAAGGACAGAAAATTACCTTTAGAAACACTTTTATGTTCAATATTTTTATAGATTCCGGATTCCGAAACACTTATTCTCAGCAGCAACAGCAGTATGCCCATGATTCCGCCAATGATGTAGGAAATATTCCATCCGCCGGCTAATTCTACTGTTAATTGTGCGACTACGGCTCCCATTAATCCAAAACCGGCTACTACAGAGGTACCAATTGCCCTTAAATTCTTCGGCAGGCTTTCAGAAACCAGTGTAATTCCTGCTCCAAGCTCTCCGGCTAACCCAATCCCTGCTATAAACCTTAAACCCGCATATTGATACACTAAGTGCTCTTTTGGAAAATAGGGTAAAAAGCCACAGGCAATATTGGCCAAAGAATAGACCAGAATTGATCCAAAAAGTACAGAAAGCCTTCCTTTCTTATCTCCGAAAATTCCCCAGAATACACCTCCAATAAGTAGCCCCACCATCTGGCAGTTCAGGATAAAGGTTCCATCAGCGTCCGGATTAAGCCCTAAAGCTTTTAAACTGGGAATTCTTACAATTCCAAACAGGAGAAGGTCATAGATATCTACGAAATAGCCAAGCGCCGAAATAATAACGGGAATAGAGAAAATGTACTTCAGTTTTGAAGACAGAGATAATTCTTGCATTGTTAAGTTTTGATAAAAATAAAAAACCTTTCAATTTCTTGAAAGGTTTTTATAAAATATCTTGATCCGATTGTTATCTTGCAATATTCACGGCTCTTGTTTCTCTGATTACGGTTACTTTTACCTGTCCAGGGTAAGTAAGTTCGTTCTGAATCTTTTCTGAGATATCGTAAGACAGCTGAGAAGCTACTTCGTCGTTTACTTTTCCGCTCTCTACCATTACTCTAAGCTCTCTACCTGCCTGGATTGCATAAGCGCTTGATACTCCATCAAAGCTTAATGCTGCAGATTCAAGATCCTTCAGTCTCTGGATATAAGACTCCAATACCTGTCTTCTTGCTCCCGGTCTTGCTCCTGAGATAGCATCGGCAACCTGAATGATCGGAGATAATAGAGACTTCATTTCAATTTCATCGTGGTGAGCTCCAATAGCATTTACCACTTCTGGGTTTTCACCGTATTTCTCAGCCCACTGCATTCCTAATAATGCGTGTGGTAATTCTGATTCCTGCTCAGGAACTTTACCGATATCGTGTAAAAGACCTGCTCTCTTGGCTAATTTAACGTTCAATCCTAATTCAGCAGCCATTGTTGCAGCAATGTTCGCAACTTCTCTTGAGTGCTGTAATAAGTTTTGCCCGTAAGAAGAACGGTATTTCATTCTACCTACGATCTTGATCAATTCAGGGTGTAATCCGTGGATTCCTAAATCAATGATTGTTCTCTTACCAACTTCAATGATTTCCTCTTCGATTTGTTTTCTTGTTTTTTCCACCACTTCTTCGATTCTTGCCGGGTGAATTCTACCGTCAGTAACCAATCTGTGAAGGGATAGTCTTGCGATCTCTCTTCTTACCGGATCGAAACATGAAAGAAGGATCGCCTCAGGCGTATCATCCACGATGATTTCAACTCCTGTTACCGCTTCTAAAGCACGGATGTTTCTACCTTCTCTACCGATGATTCTACCTTTCACTTCATCAGATTCAATGTTGAATACTGATACTGAGTTTTCGATAGCCTGCTCTGTTCCGATTCTCTGAATGGTCTGAATAACGATTTTTCTAGCTTCATTCTTAGCATTCATCTGAGCTTCCTCCATGATACCCTGAACATGTGCCTGTGCTCTTGTTTTCGCTTCAGCTTTCATTGTTTCTACCAATTCAGCTTTAGCTTCATCAGCGGTATAGTTAGAGATCTTTTCAAGGATTTCCACTTTCTTGGTAGTTGCTATATCTAACTCCTGCTGTTTTCTGTCTAAAATCTCGTTCTTCTTGGCGTAATCTGCAATCTGTCTGTCAAGATCTTTTTCAAGTTTTCCAGTCTTGCTAAGTTCGTCGTTCAGCTTGTGCTCTTTGTCCTTCGTTCTTTTTTCAGTTTCTTGCATTTTCTTTTCGCGGGACTGAATGTCTGCATCATGCTGTGACTTCAGCTCAAGGAATTTTTCCTTAGCCTGCAGATTCTTTTCTTTCTTTATGGATTCAGCTTGTACGTTAGCTTTTTCTATAAGGTTTTCGGCGTTTTTCTTGGCATCATCTATAATAAATTTTGCCTTAGTATTCAGAGAGCTTTTTGAGAAGAGTATTCCCACCACTGCACCAATTACTAAACAAACAACACCGACTATAACTTCTATCATAATGTATATTGAGTTTTAATTGTATTCATATCCTTTAAATAAAAAAAGCCCACAATAATCCAGGGATTGAGAGTAAACTCCTAATCAACACGATTTGAACTGATTTCCACTGTCTGTAATCCGGAAGACCGGCACGCCATTCAGAGGACATTTGTTCGGTAATTGTTTAGCGTTGAGTTTACCTTTAATGTGTTAGAATTATTGTAGGCAGCTTGTTCAGGAAAAAAAATCTATTTCCCGATTTCATTCAACGATTGATTGATCTGTTGTAATCTCTCGTTGGTTGAATTAATATTTTTTTCGTAGTTAAGAGAAACTACTTCTGCATTGGTTCCCAGTTTCAGGGCACACATTGCCAAAGCATCCTGTTTATCTCTTACATCGAAGTTCTGTTCAAAATCTTTAATCATATTCTCGATCTGCTTCCCTACTTTACGCAAAGTTTCCTCCTCTGCTGCCGGTACGTTCAGCGGATATACTCTTCCTGCAATATTGACGGTTATTCTCCTTACCTCCATTATAATCCACTGTTTTGAAGCTGAGCAATACAGAAATCAATTTCTTTCACCAATCTGTTGATATGATTTTTCATTAACCTATTGTGTTCAGGATTCCCTGATATTGCTGAATAAAGTTTTATATTTTTTTGTTCTTCTGCTAATACCTGATTTCTTCTTCTTTCCTCATCATATCTTATCTTCAGCTCATCATGCTCACTACTTAATTCCGATAACTTTTCAGTAAGATTTCTGTAATTCTTTTGCAGAGCCAAAATTTTTCTCTCTAATTCTGAAAAATTGTTTTCTAAATCTTGAAGCATTTCAGGTTTG
Source organism: Chryseobacterium sp. MYb328 (assembly GCF_037572595.1). Taxonomy (NCBI): domain Bacteria; kingdom Pseudomonadati; phylum Bacteroidota; class Flavobacteriia; order Flavobacteriales; family Weeksellaceae; genus Chryseobacterium; species Chryseobacterium sp. MYb328. Next base: position 85,719 of record NZ_JBBGZQ010000019.1, read on the forward strand.
TATATTCTAACTAGAAGCAAAAATAAAAAAATATTAACACTAACAAAAATAAAAAGTCCTATATTTTGGTATCTCAACAAAAAAGGAGATGCAAAAGCATCTCCTGAGTATTTTTAAAATGATAATTTCTTATTCAAATTTCAGTACAAACATCACAGCTCTTGTCTGTAATGTAGAAACGGCAGAAGCCCAGTAAGGAGGTGTAGTAGCGTTATCAGCTACTTTTTCATTGTTCATAAAGAAGGTTCCTCTGATGGCAGGTGTCAGCTTAAATTTATTGAAATAAAACTGAATTCCCATTTCTGCAGACCATGCAAAATTATGTGTTGTAGTTCTGAAGATCTGCTGCATATTGTCATCTGTGGAACTGGAGTTCGACTGTAAATTCACTATATAGTTTACCCCTGCAGCAACATAAGGTCTTGAATTATACCATCTTCGCCCATGAAGTTCCAAAAGTACCGGAATATCAACCAATGTAGATTTAATATCTCTTATTTTATCTTTTTCCTGTAAAGGGATCGGTGTAAAAATAGGATTGGTGGTAGATCCACCTGAAAATCTATCATTGACTTGTGTATTAAAAGTCAACTGTCTTTGTGCAAACTGTAACCCCGGCTCTATCCTTACGTCAAGATAATCATTCAGCCTCCATTTTGCGATAAGCCCGGCACCGAAGCTGTAGCTTTCTTTAGTGCTGGTCACAAGATTCTGATTACCATCCATCCCATAAGTGGAATTTAATACGATGCGGTAGTCCAGTTTGTTCCCGTTCAAATAAAAACCCCAACTGAATTTCTGCTCGTCGAAATCTTCCAACTTATCCATTCTGTTTCGGGTTCTAAATTGCGCGTTTGCAAAAACGGCAACATTTACTGAGGTTAAAACCAGTGCTTTTAATAGAAATTTATTCATAGGTTACTTTGTTGCTTTATAAATTGTGGCTATACCTAAACTTAATTTTTTATATTCAACTTTCTTAAATCCCGTATCTAAAAGAATTTGCTTCATCTTCTCCCCGAAAGGAAAAGCATTTACAGAATCCGGAAGGTATGTATACGCCCTATTATCTTTGGAAACCAGCCTACCTATTGCAGGTAATATGTTTTTGAAATAAAACATATAAAATGGTCCCATCAAACCCTCAACCTTTGAAAACTCCAGTATATAAACACTCTTGTTATCTTTAACTACTCTTCTTAACTCTGCCAAACCTTTGGGAAGGTTCTCAAAATTCCTTACTCCAAATGCAACGGAAACAGCATCAAATCTATTGTCCTCGAAAGGTAAATTTTCTGCATCTCCTTTTTGCATGGAAATTTTGCCGTCTAATTTAAGTTTTTTTATTTTAATAACGCCAACATTGAGCATTTGTTGTGATAAATCTAAACCAACTACTTTTGAACCGGTTCCTTTTTCAATGGTAATTGCCAGATCTCCCGTTCCTGTAGCCACATCCAGCACTTCTTGCGGGTTATCATTTTTCATCCATTTTACCAGTTTATTTCTCCATAAAATGTCAATTTTCATGGATAAAACACGGTTCAGAAGGTCATATTTCGGCGCAATATTGTCGAACATATCCTCTACCTGGCTCTTCTTAGTAGCCTCCGAATTGTAGGGAGTAACTTTAGTGATATCTTTTGTCAAAACTTAAAACTTGTAATATTCTTTATAATAATTTAGGTAATCCTGCTTTCTGAAAACCTTTGATCTTGATTCCACTTGCTGGACATTCTTGATCACTTTGTCATAATCTTCATCTACATTGTAGTAAAAATCTTCTGTGTAAAGCTTATTGAAACGCTTTGCTCCTCCGTAGTAATCCTTTCCGTCAATAACGGTTTTGTCAAGAGCCGTTAATAACGAATCTTTTTTAAGGTTATACCCGTAGTACTGGTCATTCACGTAGTAATCCTGATGAGCAATGTTGAGCAGACCACGAAGTTTGTTTACTTCAAATGCTGAATCATAAAGCATTTTTTTATTCTGATCGAAAACCTGAATAGAGTTTTTTCCCTTATTCAAATCCACATGCACATACTGCCCCGCTGATATAACTCCTTCAGAACCATTATTGATTTTAAAGTAATACGTGTTCGGGGTAGGATTATCTACCACATAATAATTCTTCTTGGCTAAAAAAAGGAAGTAGATCCCAAAGGCAACGATAAACGCCACACCTGCAATAAGTAAGCCTTTTAAGGATGGGTTGTTTTTCATAGATTGTAAAGTACAATTTTTGCAAATTTAATAATATTTTTAATTCTCTGTTATTAATATTAATTATTAACTTTGCATCTTTAAAAAATCATATAAACGAATGCCGAATACGATCATTATTGGCTCTGGATCTTACATCCCGAACAGAGTTATTGGTAGAGATTACTTCATGAATTCCGAGTTCTACACTGAAGACGGAGTAAAGATTGAAAAGCCTGTGGAAGAGACCATTGCGAAGTTTGTAGAAATTACAGAAATCGAAAACAGGAGATTCATTGAGGATGATCTTTCCAACTCACAGATCGGTTATAAAGCCGCAAAAATTGCCCTTGAGGATGCAAAAGTAGATGGCGAAGAACTGGATTACATTATTTACGCTAGTAATTTCGGGGAAGTTACTGAGAACGGATATGCAGACTTTATGCCAACAATGGCGGCAAGAGTAAAGAATAAACTGGGAATTAAAAACAGAAAATGTGTAACCTATGACATGATTTTCGGTTGTCCGGGATGGGTAGAGGGTATGATTTTAGCAGACAACCTGATTAAAGCTAAAGTAGCCAAAACCATTCTTATTATTGGGGCTGAAACATTAAGCCGTGTAACTGATCCTTATGACAGAAACCGAATGATTTTTGCTGACGGAGCAGGTGCAGTAGTTGTAAAAGCAACAGATGAAGAAAATGTAGGGATTATTGCTCACAATACAATTTGCGATAATGGTCCTGAATTAAACTATCTTGAAAACCAGCCTTCAATCAACAAAGAAGTAGATCAAAAACGTTTGTATGTAAGAATGTTAGGTAGAAAAATCTATGAATACGCCCTTAAAAATGTACCTGTAGCGATCAAAGACACTATTACAGACGCAGGTCTTTCTATTGAAGATATCGACAAAATCCTTATCCACCAGGCTAATGCTAAAATGGACTATGCAATGATTGAAAGACTTCACAGACTTTATGATGTGAAAGAATATGATCACGCAATCTCTCCTATGACGATTCAAAACCTTGGAAACACATCTGTTGCAACCATTCCTACTATGTATGATTTAATAATTAAAGGAAAAATGGAAGGTCATTCGTTTAAAGAGAATGGTAACATTATCATGACTTCGGTAGGCGCCGGAATGAACATCAATGCTATCGTTTACAGATTTCCTTAAAAATAATTTTAATTAAAATATATAAAAAGCACAAAGGAAGTCTTCTTTTGTGCTTTTTTTGAATCAGAATATGCAAAAAAATTTTTTAATCATCGCCGGAATCTTCCTGTTCCTGGAAGTGTATATTTATCAGGCTATCAGAACTCTTACTGATAACTCATGGATAAGAATCGGATATTGGGTACTATCTTTAGCTGTATATGGGATTTTTGCTTATGAGGTCACTCATTATCAAAGATCAGACAGAAGTACTGCAAGAGCTCAAATTATGATTTCATTATTTTTGATTTTTATTCTTCCCAAAATTTTTGTGGTTTTATTTTTATTGATTGATGACATTATCAGATTCGGAGGCTATCTGATAGGATTCGCAAAACCTTCTGAAAACTTCTTTCCGGAAAGACGTAAATTTTTAAGTCTTGTAGGATTGGGAATGAGCGGTGTACTTTCAGCCTTGTTCATAGACGGAATTACATTTGGGAAATACCGTCACAAAGTAAGAAGAGTGAAAGTAAAATTCCCTAATCTCCCAAAAAGTTTTAAGGGATATAAAATCATTCAGATCTCCGATGTGCACAGTGGAAGTTTTCCTGACCCAAGCAAATTGCAACATGCTGTTGATCTTATTAATGAACAAAAGCCTGACCTCGTTTTATTTACCGGAGATATGGTAAATAATGTAGCCGATGAATTCAAACCCTTCATTCCTTTATTTTCACAAATTAAGGCTAAAGACGGCAAGTTTGCTGTATTAGGAAACCACGATTATGCTGATTACGTAACATGGCCTTCTTCTGATGCTAAAAAGAAAAACCTTGACACCCTGATCGATTATGAAAAACAGGCTGGCTTTGATATGTTAAGAAACGAACATAGAGTGATTGAGAAAAACGGAGAAAAAATCTACATCCTTGGGGTTGAAAACTGGGGACTGAAACCTTTCCCTCAGTTTGGAAAAATTGATGATGCCTTAAAAGGGGTCCCTGAATCCGCAACAAAGATCTTAATGAGCCATGACCCTACCCATTTTGATTATGTGGTAAAAAAACACCCTAAAGATATTCATCTAACCCTTTCAGGGCACACTCACGGGATGCAGTTTGGACTGGATCTTAAAAATGTAAAATGGTCACCTGTTCAGTATCGCTATCCGAAATGGGCAGACCTTTATGAAAGTGAAGGAAAGTTACTGTATGTAAACCGAGGATTCGGAGTATTGGGATACCCGGGAAGAGTTGGCGTTTTACCGGAAATTACTCTTTTTGAATTGAGCTAAAGGAATATAAGATACGGATACATTCTCATGTCCAACAAAAATAACAGCATTTGGTTTAAAGGTACTTTTGAGCAAACAGTTCAATAAGCGACTTTGAATCAAGTGCTTTTTCATCTAAAACAGTTAAAGCTTCGCGGACTTTCGGATATTCATCTACAAATTCAAGTCCTTTTACCTCTTTCAGTCCGAATTCTTCCATTATTGCCCTGAACCATCCTTCATCAACTCCCCAGTATTTAACATATTTGCTTTCATCCACAAATACCTCAATAAGAGTTTGTTCATCATGATAAATCAATCCATAATTGATAAAAGCATCTTCGGCTAATTCATACTGATATTGGGTAATAAAATCCAGCGTTCCTTCTTTGTCCTGATAATTCCCATAGTTTAAGTCAAAATCTACATGTCCAAACAGAAAAGCAACTTCATCAGGAAGGGTTTCTGACAATGCTAACATCAAGGCCCAAAGCTTCGGATTATCTATATTAATCTCTGCATAAAACCTAAACCCCAAAGCATTATTTTCAGGATTATTATCTTTAAGAGTCAAAGTATACCCTTCAACGATATTTGCGTTCTTGCTCTCCTCCCACCTTTTAAAGACAGGCAGGTTGTTTCCCGGAAGTTCATTCTCATTAAGAAAACGAATGGTTTTAGGTAATTGCAACACAGGTTTTATTATCATTCGAAATGTTAAAATATATAATCTTTCATACGGGAAGTAGCCATCTCTCTTTCATTAATAAAGGAAAGAAAGGCTTCCAGTTTATCCTCCATTTTTTTGCCCGAAAATAAACTTCTGTAAAACGGAATATCAAAACGGTGTTTATTGAAATCTGTAAACTGCCAGATATTAAGATAAATCAGAACAAATTCTTCATTCTGCAATGTTTCCAACACCATGTTCTGATAATACTTCATCGGCAGAATCTGGAATACAAAATCATTGTAAGGCAACTGGCTGTATGGTGAGATACTTTCCGGCACAATACTCAATCCGTCTTCTTCTGTAATTTCAGTATCTCTTTTCAGACGTTTGAATGGAAAAAGGATATTTGCATTGTCGATATTGGAGACATAATTGAACTCCAAAAGCTTCAGACTTTCCTGTGAAATTTTTACATCTTTCTGACGAATTCCCCTGATCTGTTTTTCCAGAAGGTCCTGAATGTTCTTCTTGGCATTTTCAATTTCCTCAAGACTTGAGCTTTTATTATAAAAAGCAATTTCATGCCCTTGGGATGAAATTGCTTTTATAAGATTCTGCAGCTTTTCAGTGAGAGAAACCTCCACAAAAAAGCTGGCTTTCGTATCATGAATATCTAAAATTCTAAGAATTGCCTTCGTATTCTCTGCTGTGATTTTCAACCTTACTTCATCAGTAATATGAGCACCGTTTTTTGCAGCAGCCTCAATATTTGCGATGTTAAAAGTTAATAATATCATTTAAATTAAATTTTAGATAAAACACATAATATATTATTAATCAGAAGTTAAAACAACAATTAATTAAAGTATTACTTTATATTATTAATTCTTAGCTAATTTTACTTTAAGATTCTTGATCATATCTTTCGTCATTTCAGAAATTCCGAAATCGTAAGTCAGTCCCCAGTCTTTTTTCGCTACAGAATCATCAATGGAAGCCGGCCATGAATCTGCAATTGCCTGTCTGAAATCCGGGTTATACTCAATGCTGAAATCAGGGATTTCTTTCTTGATTTCTTCAGCCAATTCTTTCGGAGTAAATGACATTCCTCCCAGGTTATAAGATGAACGAACCGTTACACTTTCTTTCGGAGCATCCATTAATTTTAAGGTAGCATTGATTGCATCATCCATATACAACATTGGCATTCCTGTATCCTCGGAAATGAAGCTTGTATATTTTCCGTCTTCAATTGCTTTGTAGAAAATTTCAACAGCATAATCAGTAGTTCCACCACCTGCCGGAGTTTTCCAAGAGATCAATCCAGGGTATCGGATACTTCTTACGTCTACTCCATGTTTATCGAAATAATATTCACACCATTTCTCCCCTGCCATCTTTGAGATTCCGTACACGGTTGTTGGATTCAGTACTACGTCCTGTCCTACATCATGCTTTGGAATTCCTTTTCCAAACACCGCGATAGAACTCGGCCAGAAGATCTTTTTAAGAAGTCCTTCTTTAGCCATTTCACAAAAATGAAGAAGGGGCTCTAGATTTAGTTTCCAGGCGAAAATAGGCTGCTTTTCCGATGTTCCGGATAAAAGCGATGCTAAGTGATACACTGTAGTAATGTCATAATCTTTAACGATCTGTCTTACTAATTGAGTATTGGTAACATCCATTCTCTCATAGTGAGCCGCAGAGGTAATCCCCTCCTGCCATCTGTCCAGACCTGAAGCGACAACATTTTCCGCTCCGTGAATTTCAACAAGTCTATTGGTAAGCTCGGTGCCGATTTGTCCCAAAGCACCCGTAATCAGTATTCTTTCCGTATAGGATTCCATTTTCAGATTTTTTTTAGAATTGTACAAAAGTAAAAAAAACATGTCAACCATAATAATAAAGGTGTATTTAAAAATACACCTTTGGTTTTGTATAGGAAATTATTATAAAGATTGAGTTTAAATGAGAGTATCTGAAATCAAATGACAATACTCCCAATCAATTATAAACTACTATCATTCAATACCATTACTTTACTCACCTTAAAAACTCAGATTCAATCTTACAAAAAGAAATCTTCCATTCATTCCAAACTGAGAAACATTTCTGGAATATACAAACTGATCCTGATTAGAGAGATCTATATTGTTAATTGGATTTCCAGAGGCATCTACAGATGGTTTTTTCAGAGATTTAGGTCCAAAATTCCTATCAGGATAAATATCAAATAAATTATTAGCCCCTATTGTCAGTCTTAAACCTTTTGTAAATTTATATCCGATCGACAAATCGGTAATAACTTTAGCCCCCCATATCGGATGTTCAATAGGAACCTCTTTCCCATTTACCATATTGCTATCAACTATACCATCTCCATTTACATCTGTTGTATTAGGATCTGTGACTTTTCCAAAATATACATTCCTCAGAAGAACACTAAAATTATTAAACTCTAAAGAATTATTCAATGAAGCCTTAAATCTAGGCACTGCTTCTTCCATATAAACACGGCTCGCTTCAGAATAATACCTGTTAATTTGACCAGCATTAACCAGAACATCAGACCCTTTGATCTCTCCTACCCTGTTTGTCTTAGATACCGTTACTGCTAAATCAGTGTTCAGAGATACTTTTTCAGAAGCCTTAAACCGATGCGAAATTACACCTTCTATACCTTTTGTCTGGGTATCAATAGCATTGGCAAAGAATGTTGCTGCATTAGCATTGGCTTTATCAAACCCCTGCTGGAGATCATATTGAGGACTTCCCTCCGGATATACTCCTACAGGTCTTGAAAACTGATCCGTTAGTACTACTCTGTTTTTTATTTTAATATAATATCCATCTACTGTAAATGTCAGATTAGCCTGTGGAATTTTCGCTGTAAAACCTACTGAAAAACTCTTCGACTCTTCTTGTTTCAGTTGTGGAATCCCTAATATCCGAGCTACATTAGAATCATTCGAGAATGTTCCCACTTCAAAAGCCGTTCCTCCAACAAATTGAGTCGCTGTTGCATTAAAATAAATCTGCTGCAAGGAAGGCGCCCTGAATCCGGTAGAATGAGCAGCCCTGATATTGATATTATGGGTAAGCTTATATCTGGTAGCTACTTTATAATTAAATGTAGAACCAAAATCTGAATAATTCTCATATCTCAACGCTGCACTCAGCAACCAACGATCCGTAACATCTAATTCAGTATCAAGATAAGCTGCTACAGAGCTTCTCCCTTTTTTCAATGCATTCCCTGGTCTGAAGCCAGGAAATACCTGAGCCCCTCCTGGCCTTGTTGCCCCCATAAAATCTGTGGGTTTTAACTCTACAGGAGTTCCCGGAGTCTGTATATTTCCATTAATATCATAAAGAGCCCATGAAGCCTCTTCTCCACTTTCAATTTTATACCGTTCCAATCTTACCTCCCCACCAAAAGCTACGTTAAATCCTTTCAGCCAGTCAAACTTAGTATCAAAATCTGCATTAATGGTATTCTGTAAAAAACCCAAACCTCCCGCTCTGAATTCGCTTTTTTTTGAGCCTAACATCGAAGTATTGGCCGTATTTTTTATCGTATAATCGAAAGTATTTTGTCCGAAGGTATTGCTAATATCATAGCTTATCTTTCCAACTTTCCCCTTAAAACCGGCCGCTAAAGAAAGATCAATCACATCAGAAGCAATTTCCGGCAGAAAACCGTTTGGATAAAGTGAAGTAGGCGTCCGGCTCTGATTGGGTCTTCTGTAAAATCCTGCAGCATTTCCCTGTCTGTAAGAAAGTCCTCCAAAAGCATATCCACGAACGGAGGGAGAAATATCAAATTCAGAGTTCACAAAAAACTGACCTGATCCTAACTTAGACTGTCCTACGCGCATATTAAAATCATTTCTTTCAAGTCCCCTGTAAGCTAATTCATTACCTGTGACATCCGCTTTTAAAATTGATTGTAATTCAGGAATCGTTCCGGCATTCTGTATGCTGGTTAACATTGCAGGGCTAAAATAATTTACATAGGGAGCATATTGATGAATGTAATTAATGATCTGCTGAGTGTTGGAAGTATTCCCAATATTTCCAAATAAAGAATTGATATCAACACCGTTTTCAAGAGCTCGCTGCTCAATTGCATTATAAGCATTAAAAATATCTCCCGTAGCTGTTCCCGCTCTTCCTGTCGCTCCTCTGTTCAGAAAACTTGCCGTAAAATTCAAAAATCCTGTTGTGCCCAATTTTGTACCATAATTCAAATCTAACTGATATTTTCCTCCATCCCAACCACCACGATGATCATTTGCTCCTTTTGAATTGAACCCACCAGCGGTAATTGCTGCTGTAAGATTATTTGTATTTTTCTTCATGATGACATTAATTACTCCTGCTATGGCATCAGATCCATATTGTGCAGAAGCACCGTCTCTCAGTACCTCCAGTCTTTCAATAGCAAAAGCAGGAATTGCATTAAGGTCTGTTCCAACCGAACCTCTTCCCGGCGAACCATTGATATTGACGAGTGATGAAGTATGCCTTCTTTTTCCGTTCAGTAATACAAGCACCTGATCCGGCCCCAATCCTCTCAGCTGAGCAGGATCTACATGATCTGTTCCATCTGCTACAGTTGTAGAATTGGAAGTAAAAGAGGGAGCTGCATAATTTAAGATCTGATTAAGATCCATTTGTGGGCTAAGAACAGATTGTGACCCAATATTGATAACATCAACAGGAACCGGTGTATCTGTAGCTACTCTGCTTTTATTTCTGGAACCCACAGTAATCTTTACTTCATCTACAGTTTTCACTTTTATGGTATCACCCGTCTGAGCATATACATTAGCTGAAACAAAGAATAGTACCCCTAAAGAAGTAATTTTTTGGTTTTTTTTTCTCATTTTGTATTTTTAAACATATCAAATAATACCATAAAAATATAGATATTATTAATTAAATCAGAATATTAATTAACAATAAATTAATAAAAAGCAATATTTGATAAATTAAAATCAATTTAACTTAAATTTTAATACAAATAATTTGAAATTTAAAAAAAAATACACTTTACTGCATTTATAAGTGTACAGCAAAACTCGTCATGAATATATCTTACTATTTTAAACAGAAGAAAAAAAACAAAAAAAATATTCATTAGGATAATCACCACCAATGATTTACATAAAAATCGGTAATTTTGCTATAAAGAAAACAATCATATGAAGAAGATCTTAATTGCGTCGATCATATTAGCCAGCCAGCTTAGCTGGGCTCAGTTTACAGATATCAATATTGTAAAAGAAGTAAAGGTTAAGAATAAAGGTGTGGTAGTATCTGCACATCCATTAGCCAGTGAAGCTGGAGCTAAAATCCTTAAAATGGGTGGAAATGCCTACGATGCCATTACAGCTACTCAATACGCACTGGCAGTAGTCTATCCGCAGGCCGGAAACATTGGTGGTGGCGGATTTCTAGTGGGAGTAAAAAATAATGGTGAAAAATTCACTCTGGATTACAGAGAAACAGCTCCTAAAAAAGCATCCAGGGATATGTATCTGGATAAAAACGGAAAAGCCAACACTGACCTGTCTCAAAACGGACGCCTGGCGGTAGGTATTCCGGGAAGTGTCGCAGGATTCTTTGCTACAATGAAATACTGTAAACTTCCGATGGAAAAGATCATTCAGCCCGCTATTGATCTGGCAGAACAGGGATTTGCCATTACAGAACAGGAAGCTGATATGCTTAACAATAATAGAGAACATTTTAAGAAACATAATAAATCAGCTATTATTTTTGTAAAGGATGCTCCATGGAAAGCAGGAGATCTTTTAATACAGAAAGATCTTGCTGAAACATTAAAACTAATCCAGAAACTGGGAGCCAAGGGATTCTATGAAGGTAAAACAGCAGACCTCCTTATTGCAGAAATGAAGAGAGGGAACGGAATCATTACTTTAGAAGACCTTAAAAACTATAAAGTTGCAGAAAGAAAAGCTCTGGAATTTGAATATAAAGGAAATAATGTGGTTTCAATGCCCTTACCTTCCAGCGGAGGCCTGCTTCTTGCCCAGATGTTGAGAATGGCAAGTTTTGAAAACCTTGAAAAATACCAGCAAAACTCTACGCAGGCTGTTCAAATCATGACTGAAGCGGAAAGAAGAGCTTTTGCTGACAGGGCTGAATACATGGGTGATCCGGATTTCATTCAGGATAAAACCTCTTATCTGATCTCCGATGACTATTTAAAAGGCAGATGGAAAAGCTTTAGCTTTAATAAGGCTACTCCAAGTGCAGAAGTAGGAAAAATCATAGAACAGCCTAAAGAATCCACCCAAACGACTCACATTTCGGTTCTTGATAAGGAAGGAAATGCCGCTTCTGTAACAACTACCCTGAATGGATATTATGGAAGTAAAGTTTTAGTCTCTGGAGCCGGTTTCTTTTTAAATAATGAAATGGACGACTTCTCGATTAAACCGGGAGTCCCGAATATGTTTGGAGCAGTAGGCGGAGAAGCCAACGCCATTCAGCCAAATAAAAGAATGCTTTCTTCTATGACCCCTACAATTCTGCTTAAGAACGGAAAACCCTATATGGTAGTGGGAACTCCTGGAGGAACTACTATTCCTACTTCAGTATATCAGTCTATTGTAAATGTTGTTGATTTTAAACTAAACGCGAATATTTCGGTAAACGCGCCTAAGTTTCATCATCAGTGGCTTCCGGAAACCATAAAAGTAGAAAACAACTTCCCGGAAAGTACTATTGCTGAGCTGCAAAAGAAAAATTACACTATTGAAAAGATCAAACAGATCGGGAAAACTGAAATGATTGTTATGGATGAGAACGGCAATATTCATGCTGTTGCAGACGGCCGCGGAGATGATTCTGTAGCAGTGGAATAATTATTCTTTTCATGCTTCAATATAGCTTCGGCTTCATTCTAAAGATAAGATTATCGATATGGAATGAAGCCGAAGCTTTTTTTATATCAGCCAACATCTAAAGCTACAGATTAATTTTTATGACTTTTATCAGTTTTCATGATGAAATTTATTAATTTTCACCCTTAAAAATAAAACGACTGTTCATTGAAAGCAAAAAAGATATACAATCAGCTTTATTTTCAGGTTATTATAGCCATTAGTATTGGTATTCTCCTGGGACACTTTTATCCTGAATCAGGAGAAAAAATGAAGCCTTTAGGAGATGGCTTTATCAAATTGGTAAAAATGATCATCGCTCCGGTAATCTTCATTACTCTTACGCTGGGAATTGCCCATATGACTGATCTCAAAAAGGTAGGGAGAATTGCTGTAAAAGCAATGATTTATTTCTTCACTTTCTCTACCCTGGCTCTTATTATCGGGCTGGTGGTTGGAAATCTTTTACAGCCTGGCCATGGTTTAAATATTGACCCGGCAACGCTTACCGGAAATGTTTCAGAATATCAGGAGAAAGCTCACGAATCTACGCTTACCGGATTTATTATGAATATTATTCCTGAAACTCTTTTCAGCCCTTTGGTAGGTGATAATATTCTTCAGGTCCTTCTTGTGGCTATTTTAATGGGGGTTGCATTGGTTTTAACAAAGGAAAAAAGCCAGAAAGTAACTGATTTTCTTCAGAATCTGTCTGCCCCGATATTCAAAATCGTTCATATTCTGATGAAGCTTGCCCCAATAGGCGCTTTTGGAGCAATGGCATTTACCATAGGAAAATACGGACTTCATTCTGTGTTAAATCTTATATTTCTGGTAGCTACCTTCTATATTACTTCTTTCCTTTTTGTTATTTTGGTGTTAGGAGCAGTAGCCTGGTACAATGGGTTTAATATCTTTAAACTGCTATTTTATCTCAAAGAAGAACTACTTTTGGTTTTGGGAACGAGTTCTTCAGAGTCTGCCCTTCCGGGAATCATGGAGAAAATGGAAAAGGCAGGCTGCTCACGAACGATAGTAGGTCTTGTAGTTCCTACAGGCTATTCTTTCAATCTCGATGGAACGAATATTTATATGACTCTTGCATCTTTATTTATTGCGCAGGCTCTCAATATTCATCTTCCAATAGAAAAACAACTGATGCTTCTTTTAGTCGCCATGTTAAGTTCAAAAGGTGCGGCAGGTGTTACCGGAGCGGGGTTTGTAACATTGGCAGCAACTTTAGCCGTAGTTCCGGAAATTCCAATCGCCGGAATGACTTTGATTCTAGGGATTGATAAATTTATGAGTGAATGCCGTGCCTTAACGAATGTTATCGGTAACTCTGTAGCAACTGTTGTTGTGGCTAATTGGGAAAAACAATTAGATAAAGATCAGTTACACTATTGTTTGGATCATCCTTCTAAAATTGAAAAACAGCTGGAAGAGTAATTTTTACCTGTAAATACTAATAATAGGTGTTGCTTTACAAACAAATAATGAATGAAACAACAGACTTAACCAACATCTAAGGTAAATAATCCACCTACAATTTTAGACTTTGTTTGAACTTAAACCAGAATATTCAGGCTTGCCGGTTGTACTTTCACGTGAACCGGTGATTCTATCTTATTAAATTCACCATCAAGATGCCAGTTTTTAGTATTTACTTTAAATGAAATCTCTGAAACAGGAAGATAAGTTACATATTCATCATCCTTTAACCTCTTGGTGAACATTCTGAATGCAAATAATGCAGAATAGGTCAAAGGGAATTTTTTAACCAAAACCATATCTACCAACCCATCACTTTTGCTTGCGTTGGGTGCGATATAGGCATTATTCCCAAACTGACGGGTATTGGCAATATTCAGCATCAGGTACCTCCCGTTGTATTGCTTATATTCTTCATCAAAAAAGATAACCTTAATCGGTCGATAGTTGAAGAAGGTCTTCAATGAGACTTTGATATAGTTTTTGAAACCGCGGCTGGTCTTTTCAAACTCTTTTACCACTTTCCCGTCAAAACCTGTTCCCGAAACATTAATGGAAAGTCTGTCATTAACGGTAAATGTATCAATCTTTCTGGATTGCTTGGCCTTTATTTTCTCTAAAAGCTCATCCAGATTCTTACTGAAACGGGTTTCATTAGAAAATCCATTTCCTGAGCCTGCCGGGAAGATTGCCAGTATTTTATCTGTAGATATCAGATTCTTGGCTACGGTGGAAATAGTTCCATCACCTCCGATAGCTACAAAAATATCAACGTTATCAAAATGTGTTTTGATAAATTCGTCTGTTCCCGGAATAGATTCGGAGACATAATACAAAGGATTACCAACCTTATTTTTAAGTTCATTCAAAAACGGCTGATAATTCTTTTTGGCCGAAAAAGGATTGATGATAAAAGCTACTTTTTCCATTACCGCAAAAATAGAAAATGCTTCCTGAACCCGGAAGCATTAAGTTATTTAATTTTCATTCTTTCTTTAAATTCTGCATTTAAGGTGCCTTTCAGCTCTTCCCATGAAATAGGAATTGTGATATCTCCTGCTGCAAATGCCGCAATTTCGTACGGACTGTAGTGAAAATACAGATTTTTGTCATCAAAATAGAAGTTGTTTGAAGCCGGAATTTTTTCTACTAACAACATTTCAGAATTTTTTACACTTCCGTCTCCATCCATTGTTCCGCTGTTGATGTTATCGATATTTTTCATCAGCATGGCTTCAAGTTTAGCTTTTGGAGTGGAAGTAATATCTTTTAATTCTAATTTTTTATTGTTTTTAAGATCAAAGATTCTTTCTGAAAATCCATAATTATCATGTGCGCCTCCTTCATATCCGCTTCCTGTATACTGAATATGTAAATACCCATTGGTATTGGATATAAGATTCATGTGAGAGCTGGAATACCAGTCCTGAGCATATGCAATATCTGAAGCCCAATCTTTATTATCATTTTTTACAGAACTGAAATAATTATTTTTTTCATTCTCCAGGTAAGCCTGAAGTCCGGCCTTGGAAAAGTCTTTTATTTTATTATTCTGGAAATAGATACTGTCTAAGAGGCTTTTATCTTTTATACCGGGAAATACCAGCAACTTGGAAGTATAAGTAAGTTTTAGTGAATCTGTAACTTTAGTGGAATCTTTTACTATTACTGAATCTATTACAAATTCTTCTGCTTTTTTATTTTCATTTTTCTCCGTAGATGTCTCTACCGTTTCATTTTTCTTACAGGCAGTAAAAACAAAGAATGAAGAAAGTACAAGAACGGCAAGCGTATTTTTCATAATTTTAATTTTTGGTATTTAATACAAAAACCATTCAAAAGATGAATGGTTTTTAAAAAAATTTATTCAAATTAATGAAATACCTGCCAAACAGCAATCATAATCACTTCTTCACTAAGCTGATAACCTGATTTTCCTGCTTGGAAGCTACCCCCCAGATTTGTTTGAATGCGGGATAATATTCTTTAGGATAATCTGCACTGGCGATTTTCGTAGTGGAAGTTATTTCTAGCTTATTCCCTTTTTGTTCGATGGCATAACTGTATTCTATCTCTTTATCATCTGTCACGATCTTTTTATTTTTCGGCATTTCTTCAATCGTATACCCTTCAGGAATTTCAAGGATTACTTTTTTGACTTTCATGGTAGGCGCACCAAAGTCAATTGAATATTTTCTTTCTTCAGTCTGATCAAATTCATTGGAAGCTTTATTTAAAAACAACATGGAATTGATGATCAGCTTCTTCCCTATCCTGTCTATCAGATTGGAGGATGAAAACTTCATTGTGCTTTCAAAATCTCCGTTATCCAGTACTTTTGAATCAATCCCTGTAAAATCTACTGAGAAGTTCTCTTTATACTGTTTTTTATATTTTTCAGGATTTTCATCATAATTATCTTTTACATACATCGCAATAGCGCCTGTATCTTTATCTGAATAAGAACCGGAAATACTACCGTCATCATTAAGCTTTGCATCAACAGTCAGGAAAGTGTCGCTTTTCTTTCTGTTTTCCATCTGTAGCTGTATCGCTTTAGTCTTAGTCATTACAACTCCATACTGATTCCAGTCTCGCAAAGGAAGTTCATCTATTAAAGACTGTTTGGAAGTAGCGTCATAAAGATGATACCCTTCAGCCATACCCACTGATGCAAGGACAAAATTCATGTTAGAGATATTAGGTGAAACCAGATTAATCAATCCGTTATCTACTGTAGAAATCACCATTGGCTCTGCCTTCAGCCCTGCCTCACGAAGAAGCATAACCAAATACAGGTTAATTTCCGCCGCGTTTCCTACTTTTGTTTCCAGCAGCTTTTTGATACCATTATCTGTATAAATTCCTCTTTCTTTATTCCAGGTGAATGTTTTTTGTACATAGGAAAATATGGCATTGGCTTTTTCAAGACTGGTTTTCATCTCCAGCACTCCTGCAGGCATATTGTCTTTTGCCAACTTTGTCATCTTCAGTTCATCACCAAAATCTTCATTTTCATACAGTCTTTTACTGATCTGATCCCAGGAGGAGGAGTATTGCTTAAGCTCTTTAAAATTGGTAGAATGAAGCTCTGCACTTATTTTGGTTCTGTAATTCCTGTCGTTTCTTACAAATTTTTCGGTTTTGAAACCTTTTAAATTTTCATATCCAAATCTATAGGTTTTATACTGAGCACCAAAAATAGTCTGATCCTCAATAGTTCTATGTTTAGGTGCCAAAGCTCCTGTATAATTGATACTATAAGCAACATTGATAGGAGCATCAAGCACATATTCCGTATAAAGAGACGGCGTATCCGTTTCAATCAGAAATTCAGGAATGATATATGCAAACGGTGATATGATCTCATACTGGTATTCTAATACGGAACCATTTTTCACATTGGGAAATGCAAATTTAGTGATATTGATATGTTTACTTTCTTTGCTTTTATATTGTGAACTTTTCTCAACTTTTACAGGAACTGTAGCTCCGTTTTCAAGATTATAGGTAAAAGCTTTGAACTTCCCCAATGTCTCCTTATCTGTACCTGACTGATAAAGGGGGACTTCCAGATTCAGCCAATCTTCTGCTTTGTCCTTGTCATAAACTTTAACCCTGTAAAAATATTTTTTATGCAGATTTCCGGTGGAATTATCCAGTATAAAATGAGCTGATTTGTATAAAATTTCCGCCGGCGCATTTTCATCCAATACTGATTTGAGCTTAGAAAGATCTGTATCGGAAAACTTTGGCGGGTTCAAAAACTCATGTTTCTGAGCTTTGATCAGCATTATATTCGCTGAACATACGATCAGCACTATTATTTTTTTCATATTTATATTTTTGTGATTAAAATTTTTGAGTTATCCATATTGATTATTTTTTTTCTGAATCCTACATAGTCATTGTATTTTTCTTTTGGATATGCTCCTTTATTGATCTGGATTTTCCTTACCACTTTTATTTCTTCCCCGTTTTTAACAAAACTCAGCTTATATTGGCCAAATTCTGAATTAATACTGGTATCATTTGGGGTTTCATCTGTTTTATAACCTTTGGGAATCACAAAACTGATTTCATACTCATCTGCAAAAGACTGTCTGATTTCAAAAGGCAGCTCACGATTCTCATCTGTTTTGTAAATGTTATCTGAGAATATCGGGACCGATCTGAAAATAAGGCTGTTCCCGGCATTTTTACAATAATTATTGGTTTTAAAATCTATATCATAGGTGATAACGGCTTTATCTTTGTCATTCGTAAAGTTTTTCATTTCAACTTTTTCAAAGTTTAAAACATCAAATCTTTTTTTCAGTGCATCATTTTTATCTTTGGGAGTAAGATTTACAAATCCAAGATTATTATCATACTGATTTCCTGTATAGAAAAAGCTTCCTTCCCCTGTAATACTGTTGTCCTCGGCTATTTTTATTTTCAGATTTTGCTTTTCCTTATTCTGATCTGCAGAATATACCGGAGTATTAATCAATTCTATCCCATTTTTCTTTACGGAAAGTACATTTCGGTCTGTGGTACTGTAACCCAAATGATTAAATGCCGTTTGCTGTGAGGTATTTTCAAGCCATATATTTCCATTTTCTGTGGGAACCATTAAAATGGCATGATTTCCACCCATCTTAGGAAAGTCCGGATCAAAAGACACTTGTGAAGGACCTGAATTGATGACGCAGTAATAAGAGGGAATTCCGGCTTCATTCAACAGTGTTTTCATATAATTGGTAAGACCTTTACAGTCTCCATATCCTTTTTTATGCACTTCATCAGGCATCATTGGCAGCCAACCTCCAATTCCCAGTCCTACATATATGTATCTGGTTTTAGTTTGCATATACTGGTAGATCTTCTTTACTTTTTCCTCTATAGACCCCTGAAGCTGTAAAGCTGCCACTTCAGACTTAATCGCCGGAGTAGATACCGCTACCGGCTCAACAAGATTGTTATAATACCAGGTTCCAAAATCTGCCCAGTTGTTCAAAGTTCCCTGTTTTCCTGCCAGATTGAATTTTGCAAGTGCAAAACTTATATGAGGTAAAATTTTAACAGGTTCCGGAATAAGCAAAGCATCATCTATTGCCGGAACATTTTTGTAAGAATATGTTTTTTCATTCCCATTACTGTTTTCAATTACTGAAGCATAATTATACTTTGACGGATACATCTTGGTTCGAAGATCAATTCCTGAGGTATTGATAATCTTCATCTGCGCGTCTTCCAAAGAAGTATTGGTAGAATAAAATGGTACAAAATCAGGAATAAAAACAGTATTCTTATTTTCAGACTGGTAAGAAAAATCAATTGTATAGGGATACTGAACAGGAGTATATGTAAATACCATAACTCTGTTATCAGAATAAAATACGCCTTGTGTATTATTGGCAAAGTCACTAAAATCCGATTTGGAATAGCTTTTTATTTTTTTCCCGGATTCATCATATATGGTAACTTTTATATCAGAAATGCTTCTTGATTTGTCATAAGGAATATAAGCCACTGCTTTTTCATTACCGTCTTTATTTAAAACCGTAGTTACTGTGTTATACTGGTACTTTATTTCATCAATTTTATTGATCTGAACTGTTGTAACATCTTTTCTGATGACAACATTGGCATTTTTCTTTAAATTTTCAGGAATTGAAGAAGCTGGATAGGTTTGAGCAAAATACATTGAAGCAGCTGATAACGCCCCAAGAAATACTATTTTCATCATGTTTATTAATATTGGGGCAAAAATAACAAATTCTTAATAACTGTTAAAGAAAACTTAAAAAAATAACTCAATAAAAACAGATTTTAATTAAATTAAATTATAATAATCTGATTTAAAACAACTTACAAAAAATATAAATTCCCAAATTAATGAAATAAAAAAAGCTCCATACAATGGAGCCCCTACTAATACTTAAAAAGTATTATCCTAAATCTACCTTAAATAAGGTTGTAAATAATCAAAGGTTTTCTATATACAAACAAAAATGACGGATTGAGTGTATGTTCCTTTTTCAATCATTTAAGATTAAATGTTTTTATATGAAATGGTAAATCTCATATTGTCTGCGATTTCAAATTTAAAATAAATTACACTCCATATAATTCAAAACATGTAGAATTATTTATACAAAAGAGTACAATTAATTCTACAGACAACAGCTTTCCAATAAAAAAGACTCCATTTCTGAAGTCTTGTTTTTGTTTCTTTAATCATTCGGGATTCTTTTACTGTCGTAAGTATCACTTCCAAGTCCCAGTACAGGAATAAAAATAAATCCAAAGAAAAACAGCAAGATTGTGTAGATGGGTGTTTCTTTTCCAAAACCTTTAGCCAGTCTGTCATTGACAACCCAAGCAGCATAAAGATTTACGAATGGAATTAAGAATAAGATGATCCACCATATTGGTTTTTTCACAATATCCAACATGACAACAGCATTGTAAATTGGAACAAAAGCAGCCCAGGCATCTTCTCTGCCTGCTTTTTTAAAGATCTTGAACATACAATATCCGTAGAACAGATATACGATTAAACTCATGAACATTGATCCAATCCCTAATCCTGCAGCGGCTGCACCTGAAACCGCATCTGCCCCGTTGTAGGGGTCCGTTTGTAAAAGAGTTAACATATTATTATTTTTTTTTGGGTTACCCCAAATATAGAAAAAGCTTCTAAATAATTAGAAGCTTTTTTATGATATTTTAAAAACGTTTATGCATCAATTTTTGCATATTTCGCATTTTTCTCGATAAATTCTCTCCTTGGCGGAACTTCATCTCCCATCAACATTGAGAAAACACTGTCTGCTTCTACAGCATTATCAATCGTTACCTGTTTCAAAATTCTGTGTTCAGGATTAAGAGTTGTTTCCCAAAGCTGCTCAGGGTTCATTTCTCCAAGACCTTTGTAACGCTGTACTTCAACACCTTTACCATCCGGAGACATTTCTAATGTAAATTCTTCACGTTCTTTCTCGTTATAAGCATACACTTTTTTGTTTCCTCTCTTCAATAGATATAAAGGTGGTTGAGCTATATAAATATATCCGTTCTCAATAAGTTCTTTCATATATCTGAAGAAGAAAGTAAGAATCAGGGTAGAAATGTGAGATCCATCAATATCGGCATCGGTCATAATAACAACCTTATGGTATCTTAGCTTTACCATATTCAATGCTTTGCTGTCTTCTTCTGTACCTACAGAAACTCCAAGAGCAGTATAGATATTTCTGATTTCTTCATTATCGTATACTTTATGAAGCATAGATTTTTCTACGTTCAAAATTTTACCTCTTAATGGAAGAATAGCCTGGAAGTGTCTGTCACGTCCCTGTTTTGCTGTTCCACCTGCGGAATCTCCCTCCACAAGGAAGATTTCAGATTCTGCCGGGTCTTTTGATGAACAGTCAGATAATTTCCCTGGAAGTCCAGAACCTCCCATCGGAGATTTTCTCTGAACCATTTCACGCGCTTTTTTAGCTGCCTGTCTTGCTTTTGCAGCGAGAACTACTTTTTGAACAATAGTTTTAGCTTCATTAGGGTTCTCTTCCAAAAAGTTAGTAAGCATCTCCCCTACAATTTTATCTACAGCACCAGAAACTTCAGAATTTCCTAATTTCGTTTTGGTCTGTCCTTCAAACTGAGGTTCCATTACTTTTACAGAGATTACAGCGGTTAATCCTTCACGGAAGTCATCTCCTGTAATTTCTACTTTTTCTTTTGCCGGAAGTCCCAATTCGTCTGCATATTTCTTTAAAGTTCTCGTTAAAGCTCTTCTGAAACCAGCCAGGTGAGTACCTCCTTCATGAGTATTGATGTTATTTACATACGAGTGTAAGTTCTCATTGAAGGAAGTATTGTAACGCATCGCTACTTCTACCGGAATATTATCTCTTTCTCCTTCCATGAAAATCACATGCTCCATAATAGATTCACGGTTTCCATCGATATAGGCAACAAATTCCTTTAATCCTCCTTCAGAATGGAAAATTTCCGACTTGAAAGAACCGTCTTCTAATTTCTCTCTTTCATCTGTAAGGGTAATTGTAATCCCTTTATTAAGGTAAGAAAGCTCTCTTAAACGGGTTGCTAAAGTATCATAATTGTAAACTAATTCTGTAAAAATAGTATCATCCGGCTGGAAAAACTGCTTTGTCCCTCTTTTGTCACTATTTCCAATTTCTTCAACACCTGTTTGTGCTTTTCCTTTGGAATAGATCTGCTGATAAACATTTCCGTCTCTGTAAACCGTAGTGATCATTTCATTGGAAAGTGCATTTACACACGATACCCCAACTCCGTGAAGACCTCCTGAAACCTTGTAAGAATCTTTATCAAACTTACCTCCGGCTCCAATTTTTGTCATTACAACTTCAAGAGCAGATTTTTGTTCTTTTTCGTGAAAGTCAACCGGAATACCTCTACCGTTATCGCTAACTTCAATTCCGTTTCCTTCTTTAATCGCAACGAAGATCGTGTCGCAGTATCCTGCCAACGCTTCGTCAATAGAGTTATCTACTACTTCATAAACCAAATGATGAAGACCTCTTAATCCCACATCACCAATGTACATTGAAGGACGCATACGTACGTGCTCCATTCCTTCCAATGCCTGAATACTACTAGCTGTATATTGTTTTTGACTCATATTAAATATTAAAAATCCTGCTATATGCAAAGACTTACAAATATCGTGATTTTTTTCGAGGTATGAAAGTTAAAAAGTGTCAAAAAAGTATAAAGAAAACAGACCGAAATCTGCTTATATTTTATAATTGAAAAAGTGAGCTTGGCATTCTTTTTTCAAAATAAACATCAATGTTTTACTATTTGCCGTAAGGAACTGTTTCTCAATTCCATTTGACTTTTGATTCTTTGTTAAAAATTTTAGTTTCTTCTATTTCAGTATTTCAGCTCTCCGTTCTTTAACTGCAGTTAATACTGAAACAAACCAAACGTAATTAACTGATTTGTAACGTTTTTAATTATAATAAAACCAAAAATAGGAAATGTTTTTTCAAGATCCTTTTGTATGATTCCAAATTCAAGCCCGCCTTCTTTATTATTGAGAGATCATCTTTTGCGTTATAAATATTAAATACTGCCACTCATAATTGTATTATTTTATAATTTATTTAAAAAATACAAAAAATTGATATTTATTAATTCATTATTATATTTAATATTGTAAAGTTAGCAAAATCCACTCACGAAAAACATTATAACCGTAAGCCATCGAAAAGCACTCCATGCAAACGGTTCTACATAGGTCAGCTTCCCATTAGAAAGCTTTACTAAGAATCATACTGCAACACCAACAGCAGAGTTTTTAATATTAATTATCTCTTTTTGATTTTATTAAAATCTTACTCAGAATTTATATTCAAAATCTTGATTCAGAAAAAAACTAACCCAAAATTTTAATTTATGAAAACTTATTCATTAACAATTAACGCCCTCAGAAAGGCAATTTCGATCTTATTATTGATGCTCATTACTAGTACAACAATGTATGCACAGCAGGTTTATGTAAACAGCCAGAATTTTCAAGTTTATGGGCTTTGTGATGATTGTACTATAATCAACGCAGACGACATGATAGGAAATAACGAAAACAACTACGCTACATTACAAATGCCATTAGGAGTATTTGGAAGGATTGAACAAAACTTGTTTTTCCCATCCGTGAGCACTTATTCAACAGTTGTTATAGGTATAGGTACGGGTAACGCCAACCTATCCCTTTTGCTTTTATCACTATCAATCTAACTTAAAATAACAACAAAGATTTTAATAGAATTTAAAATCACCACTGAAAAAGACCATCTCACAACTCGGGAAAACGGTCTTTTTTATGAAATTCTACTGTACACCTACATTAAAACAATTCTATTTCTGAACTAATCCACTTGTTTAAATACCTCTGCAGACATCATCAGCTTCAAAAAATACCTTCAAAAAATACATTGAGGAAGATTCTGTCAGAATCTATAATATTCCGCAATTTTTTAAAATTTTCAAAGCCCGGAAAACCCTTCTCACATGTTGATTTTGAAAGATCTGAAAGTTTTCCCCAGCTGGGACAGGCTGTATATTTTTTCATCACATCAAAAAACAACTGCATTGATGGATGAATTTTTTCTTCACCGTATTCCCTTATACACATTCCAATATAAAAGGTATCCTGCTTGTAAGCAGGGCTGAGATATGAATTTTCTGCACCGGTATACCTGAGATCTACAGGAAAATGCAGTTTATGCTGAGACTGTTCTAAAATATCCCTGAATTTCTTTAATGCCTTTTTATGATTATCATCTAACATGGACAATCCATATTCTGAAACAACCATAGGTACAGTTTCATCATGCACCAATATTTCGAAACAGTTCCCTATTCTTGTACGTGGAGTGAAAAAATAATCCAGACAAAAAGAATTGATTTCTGGAATCAAAGAAGAATCATCATTACTTTTTATAAATAAAGGAGAAGTTAATTTATCAATTTGAAGATCACGTTTCCTTTGTTCTTCCGTGTATTTTATCCATTCTTCTTTTTTATGATACTGCTCTTCTTCAATTCTTTCCGCCTTAAATAAATATACTTTATCCGTATGCGGAAACCACCACGCCTTAAAGTATTCATAACGTCTGGCATAATCATCCATACATTTCAGGTACTCATCAAAATCAACAACAGATTCTTCAGATTTCAGATAAAAAATAGGATCACATTTTAAAGTAACCTCTGTGACAATACCAAAAGATCCTAGCGAAAGAGAAGCCGCTTCCCAAAGACTGAATTCTTCGTCATCAATTTTCCATTTGGTTTCTCTGGTTATTTCTACCGGATCTCCTGACGCTGTTATTATTCGTAGTTTCTCAATCTGCGCAGAAAGACTTTTATGCATTAAACTGCTGCCATGAGTACCGGCTGCAAGAGCTCCAGCTACTGTTTGCTTATTAATAACTCCAAAATCAGGAAACGATAAATTATTTGATATTAGTACATCATATAAATCATATAAATACATTCCTCCCTGACAGGTAACAGCATCTTTATCCACTGATATCAATTTTCGATAATTTTTTAATGAAATTAAAATTTCATTACTGACCGCAATGGGAGAAAAAGAATGTCCTGAACCAACAACCTTGATCTTTTTTTTATTCTTTCCTGAAAACCGGACTATTTCAATAATCTGTTCTTCCGTCTCAGGTTCAAAATAATTTTCAGAAAGGCAGGATTGATTTCCTGCCCAGTTATTCCAAATGTAATTATTTTTTTTAATCATTAATATCAGATGCTTCGGTAATGACTACCTTTGATTCACTGTACGCTGAAGTATTAACACCAATTTGTCTTTCAGCCTCAACCTGTTCTTTTACCCACCTGTATGTTTTTTCTATCCCTGTCGCTAAAGGAATAGAAGGCTTCCAGCCAAGTACTTCTTCAATAAGAGTATTGTCAGAATTTCTTCCACGAACCCCTTCAGGACCTTCGATATGCTTTAAGGGCAGGTGCTTGTTTGCTTTTTCCATAACAAGCTTCGCAAAATCATTCATCGATATCATTTCCTCAGAACCGAGATTAAGCGGTTTGTTATAATCAGATTTCATGATTCGTATAACTCCTTCTACGCAATCATCAATGTAACAGAAGGAGCGCTTCTGTTCCCCATCTCCCCATATTTCGAAAACTGATTCTGCAGCAGCAGCTTTACGACAAAATGCAGCAGGTACTTTTTCCCTTCCGCCTTTCCACGTCCCTTGTTCTCCATAGATTCCGTGAAATCTTGCAATTCTGATTTGTAACTGAGGAAATTCTTCCGAATATTTTAAGGCCATTTCTTCGCCATATAACTTTTCTAAACCATAGATATCTTGTGGATAAGCCGGCCATGCATCTTTTTCTTTTAGTCCAACTGTATTTTCAGAATCATCTTGTACATGCAGAGGATAAACACAGGCACTTGAAGAATAGAAATAACGCTGCACATTGTGATGCCTTGCCGCTTCCAGCATATTCAGACTGATCATTGTATTATTATATCCAATACGGCTATGATTACTTTGAATAAAACCCATTCCTCCCATGTCAGCAGCAAGGTTAAACACCCAATCGATCCCTTCACAAGCATCCATACAGTTTTTCATTGTTCGTAAATCTACTCTAAGGAACTCATGGCAGAATTCGTTTGGCTGCATAAATTCAGGACTTTTCCAGTCCGCACCAACCACATAATATCCTTCCTGCATCAATCTTTTCCCTAAATGAGAGCCTATAAATCCACTTGCTCCAGTTACTAATACTTTTATTTTATCCGTTTTAATAACACGATCAGGTTCAATCAGTTGCAAAACCTCAGCAATATACGGATGATGCTTATATTTTCCATCTAATTCAGCAGGAATAGAGCCATTGACATCAAACCATTTTCCATCCGAATGATCATTATCAAATCCTAAAGAAACAGCAGGATCAACTTCTGCCTGAAAAGTAACGTTTACAGTATGTGAAGAAGCTCCCTGCTCTGAATCATTGAATTCAGTAGAAAAAGTACCGAGGTACTGTGTTATTTTTATTCTGTCTTCCGGAATATTAAGTTCTGAAGCAGCTTTTCTTATTCCGCATTGTTCTATTCCTTCATTTTTCAACATCCTTCCCCCCTGCATCCAATAAACATCTTTACATGGCTTGTTTTTACGCTTGGTAAGGAATGCTTTATTGTCTTTTACAATCACAAGATCTACACAGATTAAAGGAACATTGTCAAGAATACTACGATAGACTTCTGTAGGAATCAGCCCGCCAGCTGATTTAAAGATATTTTCATCTTTGTAATTTAGTGAGGTGTTTTTCATATTTTTATTTAAATGATATATTAACTTTGTGAAAGTTTAAATTTCTTTAGAAAAGATTTAATGATAGATGAGCTTATGTTTTCCTTATAGGCATTTATGCTTTTTTCTACTTCTTCTTTAGAGGAAGCACCAATCACTATAGTACTCACAGCAGGATTATTGAGAATAAATTGATAGTTAAGAGCCATTAAATTGACATCATTTTCACAGCACCATAAATACATTTCCATAGCCTTTTCTATTGAAACATCTTTTTCTATAGCATAATGCCGGATAGTGATTTCAGTTGGGTTTATACCTGAAAGCAATCCCATGCACAAAGCAGAACCTAGTAATACTGTGATATTATTTTTTTTAGCTACCTCCAACAAATCATCTGCCTTCGTTGATAACAGGTTATAATCAAGATAAGGTAAAATTACATCAGCATAACCGGATAAAATGAATTGTTTATGAAGATTATGGTCTCTTACACCCAAACCGATATTATGAATTACCCTCTCTTCTTTTAAGCGCAGCAAGACCTCCATCCCTCCATTTTCCATCATATTTTTAAACTCAACATCAGAAGGATCATGTATATGTAAAATATCCAGATAATCTGTTTTTAATACTTTTAAACTATTTTCGACACTTCTACGGAGGTTTTCTCCTGAATAACCTTTGTATATTGGATGAGTCCCTGCTTTTGTTGAAAGAATAATTGATGAACGATTTCCATATTCCTGTAATGCGATACCAATTTTCCTCTCACTATCTCCATAAAAGGGAGAGGTATCAATAAGGTTAATATTGTTCTCCAATGCAAATAATACAGTTTCAACCGCCTTTTTATCAGATACAGGTCTTTTAAAAAAAATATTTTCTTTGCATGATCCAATACCTGCTCCACCAAGAGAAATGGGGAAAATAGAAATTTCGTTGGTATTCAATTGCATTTTATCTCTTAATTGTGATTTGTTTATAATTCAAAAATAAACATTTTATGTTATTTTTTTTAAAAAATATTTTTT
>NZ_JBBGZQ010000020.1:0-113284 GCF_037572595.1 Chryseobacterium sp. MYb328
CAGATATTATATTTTATATAAAATATTTCAACATATATGGAATATTTGTAATAAATCTTATGTTAAATCTATGTCATATACCAAATATCTCTTAATCGAAAAAAAAATGTTTTTTTTGAAATCGGGAAATAGGTTTTTGCTGGTGTTTTTTCTTGTAAATAAAAATACCGGGTGCTGAAAACACCCGGCATACATCGAAAAATAATAAATATCTATTTGAATTTATAGGCTACACCTACCTGAAAGGCATTGTTTCTTACCTTGTAATCATTATCAATATCCATAACATTAGTAAGTCCCGCAGTAAACCTTGCCGTTACCCCAAAGTTTTGAGTAAAATAATATCCTGCACCAATACCTATTCCGAAATTGAATCTGTTGTAAAGGTCCATATTTATTTTGTTAGAAAAACTGCTTCTATCAATGCTAGTTGAATTTCCTTGTCTTATTACAGTATTCTCATCTCCTTTATTCTTTCCTCCTAGTAATAATCCAAATTCAGGACCTGCCTCTACATAAAGCTGAGGAAGAATATTATACTGAACCATAATGGGAAGAACAAGATAATTTAAATTTGTTGTGTATTCTGTGTCCTGCCTGAAATGAGCATTACCATCAATAATATACCTGTATTTTTCTTCTGTTTTTGAACCTAATTGGCTAAAAAGAAGCTCAGGCTGAACACTGAATTTCTCTGCTACCGGAATATTAACAAAAACTCCTGCATTAAAACCTGGTTTCATTTTTTCATTACTGTCATACTCATCGTAAGTATAGCTATCATGACTACGGGAAAGAGTAGTAGCATTGAATCCTGCTTTCACTCCAAAAGTAATTGGAGAAGTTGATTTGGTTTTTTCCTGTGCATTAATTAAAAGACTTCCTGCAAATGCCAATCCTAGGAATAATTTTTTCATGATTATAAAAATTTAATTTTCTCACACTGTATCAAAATTCCCGCCAAAGAGGCAAAAATTGATAAAAGTCATATAAAAGCGAAAAAGTCAGATTTAACAAGTAAACCTGACTTTTTCTATTGAAATCAAAATGTATTTTATCTGTCTGGGAAATAATATTTCTCCCTTTATCTACGTCTCAGTTGTATATCCATATGTTTTTGGTTTTTCAACACTATCATAATCTGTAAAATCATAAAGTGAGATCTATACATTAAAGATACTTTTGAAATGGATACAATCAATACATCATACGCAAATTCCTTGCCAAAAATATTAAATTCAGACATAAAAAAACCGGATTAAATTCATAATCCGGTTTTTCTTTTAGTATAAGTTTATTATTAAACCTAAGTATAACTTAGAATTTATAAGCTAAACCAACTTGGAACGCTCCATTTTTAGAAGTATCAGCACCGCTAGGTCTGTTTTTAGCAATATCAGTTAATCCCGCAACATATCTTACGTTAACACCGATATTTGGAGTGAAATAATATCCTGCACCAAGTCCAAGAGCAAAATCAAAACCTTTAGTATAATCTTTCATATCAAAAGAGTTGTTGCTATCTTTCAATTTTGAATTGATCAGGAAGCTGAATTGAGGACCTGCTTCAAAGTAAAGGTTAGGAAGTGCATTATATTGGAACATTACTGGGATAGCGATATAATCCAAGTTCAGTTTTGTGTTGCTATCATAATCGTCTTTTGCTCCCATACCACTGTATAAAACTTCAGGCTGAACGCTGAAATCCTGAGCTACAGGGATATTTGCAAATACACCACCATAGAATCCAGCTTTAGATTTCATTCCGTCACCAGAAAGAGTAGAAACGTTAAGACCTGCTTTTAATCCAAATCTAACTGGAGAAGAAGAAGCTGTATTTGATGAAGTTTTTTGTGCGAAAGAGAAAGTACCTGCTACTAATGCAAGACCAAAAAGAATCTTTTTCATAAGTTTTTATTTAATAGTTTTTTTAGTTTTGTTTAACATTTTCTTTATAATCAAATTGTGTGCCAAAAAAAGCAAAAACGACGTCATTGATCTTTATAATAGAGCATAGAGGTTTTTTTCTACATTTTTAATATAAATAATTCATTAACATATTTTAACCTAAAATTGGATTTAAGAATATTAACAGTAAAAAACTAAAGAGTAAAGGATTACAAATTCAGAGAAGTGGAGGCACAATCATTTTTTTATTTTCAGATTAGCTCCTGTCCCTAAGCCTGAAACTGGTTTAATAGAATTCCTTTAAAAAGATTAGAATCATTCTTTATGATCTTGATTCCATTTTTCTGTCTTATCTTTAAACTTTACTCTGAATCCATATGTATATAAGACCTTATACAAAAAAGACCAGGCTAAAAATAACCTGATCTTTCTATTGAATATAAAATTTGTTACTGAATGTTAGTAAGCTTATTTGAATTTATAAGCTAATCCTACCTGGAATACGTTGTTTCTTACTGCATCCGATCCGCTAGGTCTGTCTTTTGCAATATCCGTTAAACCTGCAACATATCTTGCTGTGATTCCTAAGTTTGGTGTGAAGTAATATCCTGCTCCAAGACCAATACCAAAGTTAAATGTACTCAGGTTGTCTTTGTAGTTATCTGTAGTAGATGACTGTCCTGTAGATTCATTTTTAAACTTGTTCTTAGCACTTACCATGAATCCGAACTCTGGTCCCGCTTCTAAATAAAGGTTAGGTAAGGCGTTGTACTGGAACATTACGGGTACTGTAATATAATCTAACTTAGTAGAAGCTGAATATTTAGTTCCTCCTAAAGTATAATCTGACTTATTACCATATTGTGAATACAATACCTCTGGCTGGATGCTGAATGAAGTAGCCACCGGAATGTTGGCAAATACACCTGCATTGAATCCTATTTTAGATTTCTGATCATCCAGACCACTATCCTTTGAAAGTGAAGAAACGTTCATGCCTCCTTTTACCCCAAATGTTACCGGATTAGAAGAAGTTGTCTGTTGAGCGAACGCTAACGTGCTTGCAGTTACTGCTAATCCTAAAATTAACTTTTTCATAACTTTAATTTTTAAATTTTACTCTTTCTTAATTTTAAATTTTACTACTTGCTCACATTTCTGTGGAACGCTGGAAATCTTTCAAATTGCTTGCCAAAAAAATATTTTTGGGGAGAAAATCAGTGAAAAACACATAATCAAGTACATGGGATTAAATTCAATTAGTTGATTTACAATATGTTATTTTATTAAATAAACATTTGTTTAGAAATTGTCTAAATTGACAATTTTGTCAAAAATAAGAGATAAATCAGGAGTGAATTTTATGAAATCAGGTAATATTCTTACTGTTTATTGTAAAATGAATCGCTTTAAAAGTGTCTTTTCGATTTGCGAATGGCCTTTATTATATAACCCGGATTTCTTTAAACAGCACAACTAAACCCAGTCTATCTCATTTTGCTTTATTAATTTTGTAGATCTTATAAAATGATAACCTGATACTCTTACAAAACAGATCATTGGATTTTGTAAGGATTTCCTAATCTCTAAAATATGAAAAAGTGCACATTGCTGCTGTTATTTCTTTTCTTTGAAAATACTTTTCAGGCCCAAATTGGTATTAATACCATAATGCCCAATCCTTCTTCCGTACTTGAGGTTGCAGGTTCTGACAAAGGAATCTTAATTCCCCGAATTGCATTGACTGGAAGTTCGGATACCATAACAATACCGTCTCCTGCTCATTCTTTAATGATTTATAATACATCTTCTGCAAATGGAATGGCTTCAGGATATTATTACTGGAGTACACCTGCCGGACGATGGACAAAGGTACTGGATGATTTAACCCCTATTGTGATGACAGGATGGAGCCTTACCGGAAACTCAGGTATGGTAAACGGTGTTAACTTTATAGGGACTTCTGATAATGTAGATGTTATTTTTAAAAGAAATAATATAGTATCCGGTGTATTAAATACGACCAATACTATATTTGGAGTAAATAGCCTGACGGCCAATACTACGGGGCTTAATAATACTGCGGTAGGTGTCAATAACTTAATTTCAAATACCATAGGCAGTATGAATACAGCTATAGGTGCAGAAGTATTGAGCAGCAATAAATCCGGAATACAGAATACCGGTTACGGATACCGGGCTCTCTATTCGAATCTGGATGGAAATAATAATGTTGCCAATGGTTATTTTTCCCTTTTTTCCGCTAAAAGTACTATAGCTAATGTAGGTATTGGGGCAAGTTCGCTTAGGGAACTGATCTCCGGCGATTATAACATTGGAATAGGGGGAGATGCTTTACGGATGATTCCTGGGGGGAGAGGAAATACTGCAATTGGCGGATCTGCAGGATCTAATTTAAATACAGCTAATAATTATAACACATTTATCGGTTTCCGGGCAGGTACAGGGCTTGTTTCGGGAAAATCGAATACCATTATCGGAGCGAATGTAAGCGGATTGCCGGCTTCTCTTTCAAATAACATTATTATTGCCGATGGGGATGGAAACAGAAGAATTAATATTGATCAAAATGGAAATATCGGTATTGGAACAGATACCCCAAAATTCCCGTTGGATATTCGCTTAAAGACAGCCTCATGGCCTTTGGCTGCATCAAGTCTTACCTATTATGGAATAAGCCCGGATTCGGGATCTCCTGACGGGATATTAACTACCTATCCGAATTATACCAATGATATAGGAACTTTCAATAGTAACACGTCTATTTATGCAGATGGAAATATTATATCAGTAGGAAAACTGAGTGTGGCACAAACCTCTCTTTTTTCAGATAAAAGAATCAAAAATATCCTAGGAAAGTCAGACTCTGCAAAGGATTTAACGATCTTAAAAGAGCTGAATATTACCGATTATCTTATGAAAGATGAGGCTGTATATGGGAAACAAGAATTTAAAAAAGTGATTGCTCAGGAAGTAGAAACTGTATACCCGCAGGCAGTTAGTAAGAATAGTGTGAAAACTTTTATTCCTAATATTTATCAGCCGGCCCAACAAAATAAAGAGGTTTTTACCTTTGATAAACCTGTTGTTATTTCTAAAGATGATAAATTTCTTAAAGTATATGATGAAACCGGAGAAATTGTTTTGGAAATAAAAGATAGTACCCCTAACAGTATTACAGTTTATTTGAAAGATAAAAAAATTAAAGGAAAGCTATTTGTTTATGGTACAGAAGTATCTGATCTGAGAACAGTGGATTATGACGCACTATCTATGCTGAATATTTCTGCAACTCAGGAACTGGCAAAAAAAATAGAAACGTTAGAAAATGAAAATAAAGCATTAAAAAAATCGACTATGGACATGCAGCAAAAACAGATCATTTTGGAAGAACGTTTAAAACGGCTGGAATCATCTTTTGCAAAATAGAAACATTCTAAAAATTAATAAAATAAATAGTAAACCCTGCTGAATAAATAGCAGGGTTTTAATTTAATATGATGTCCAGATAATGCTATATAAAATGATTATGCATTATTCAGGTTTCTGTAGAAAGATAATGATTTAAGGATATTTTTTTGACTGCATTGGTGATCATAATTGCAGGCACCTATTTCTGTAAGCAGAGAGAAATTAATCTTACTGTCCACATTCTTTTTATCGTTTAATAATAAAGCAGTAATATCTTCATCTTTAAAATCACTGATATCTAAGTAAGGGTAGTATCTCTGTATGTTTTCAATGATCATTTTTGCATCTTCTTCTGAAATAAGGTTTTCCAGGTATGCCAAATGAGCTTCACTGATCATTCCCATAGCAACAGCTTCTCCGTGGAGGATAGGATTCCCCTGCTGTAAACAAAGGCTTTCAACTGCATGCCCAATAGTGTGTCCGAAGTTCAGGGTTTTTCTGATATTACTTTCATGGAAATCTTTTTCGACAACGTTCTGTTTGATATCCATAGATGTCTGAATATGTGGAGCTACCGCTTCTACGTCAATTTTACTGATCTGGGTAAGCTGGTTCCAATGTGCCTTATCAGCAATCAGTCCATGTTTAAGCATTTCAGCGAATCCGCTTCTTAATTCTTTAAAAGGTAATGTTCCTAAAAATTTAGGATAAATAAAAATTTGCTCCGGGAATGCAAATGTTCCGACCATATTTTTATAATGCATCAGGTCTATTCCTGTTTTCCCGCCAATAGAAGCATCACACATGGATAAAAGGGTAGTAGGAATGTTGATAAACTGTATTCCTCTTTTATACGTAGAAGCTACAAAACCGCCCATATCTGTAATCACGCCACCACCAAGATTGATGATCAATGCTTTCCTGTCTGCCTGCATTTCCGTAAGAATTTCCCAAAGCTGATTGGCAGTCTGGATATTTTTCATTTCTTCTCCTGCTTCAATCTCCAGAATTTCAAACCCCAGATCCGTTTCCATATTGCCTAGAAGAACAGGAAGGCAGTATTCATGAGTGTTTTCATCCACCAAAATAAAAATTTTACTGAATGTTTTCCCGTGAAGGAAATCGTTGAGTTGAGAAAAATTATCGTTTAATATTGTTATCATCTTCGAAAATATGTAAGGTTAAAATGTAAACTATTCTGCAAAGTTATGATTCTTAATTTTTAACTCGTAACTAAATTACTATCTTTGCAGAAATTTTTAGAATGAGCAGAGATAATAATAATTCAGACAGACCAAAGAGACCAAGAATTTCAACCAAGAAAAGTTCTGATGATTCTCGTGCTTCCAGATCTGGAAATTCTTCAGGATCAAAACCTTTTAAAAAACCGTTCTCTAAAGACGGAGGAAGAAAAGGACCCGAACATTCAGGATCCAACTCAAGATTTGAAAAGAAACCGTTTAAGAAAAATACTGAGAGTTTTAATAGCTCAAGTGATGATTCTGAATCAAAATCGGAAAGCAGAGCTTATATCACGAATAAAAGTGAGAGCTATGAAAGAAAATCTTTTGGAAAACCTAAGAGAGGTGGAAAAAGCTTCGATACAAGAGACAAGTATGAAAGAGGCAGTCTGAAATATGGTAGAAGACCTTCTGCTAATGGAGAGGATAGAAATGATGACAAAACAAGATCTTTTGTACAGAAAAGAAGGCTGAACAAGATTGATAAAGACATTCATAAAGACACCATCCGTCTTAATAAGTATATTGCTAATTCCGGAATCTGCAGCAGGAGAGAGGCTGATGAGCTTATCACTCAAGGTCTTGTAGAGGTAAACGGAAAAGCAGTAACTGAAATGGGATATCAGGTACAGAAAACCGACAGAGTTGTTTTTGACGGACAAAACATTACACCGGAAAAACCTGTGTATGTACTTCTGAACAAACCAAAAGGGTATATTTCTACTACTAAGGATGATAAAGCAAGAAAAACAGTAATGGATCTTGTAGCGAATGCTTCTCCTTACAGACTTTTTCCGGTGGGAAGATTAGACCGTTCTACTACAGGGGTTATCTTATTAACTAATGACGGGCACATGACTAAAAAACTGACGCATCCATCTTTTGACGCTAAGAAGATTTATCATGTTACGTTGGATAAGAAACTGACTGCTGAAGATTTACGTCTTATTGCTGAAGGAATCCGTCTTGACGAAGGAGTAGCAGTAGTAGATCAGATTTCTTATATTGAAGGTAAGCCTAAAAATGAGATCGGAATTGAAATCCACATCGGATGGAACCGTGTTATCAGAAGAATTTTCCAAAGATTAGGATACGAGGTAGAATCTTTAGACCGAGTAATGTTTGCCGGATTAACGAAGAAAAACATCAAAAGAGGACACTGGAGAATCCTTTCAGAACTGGAAGTAAACAATCTTAAAATGCTTTAAAATAATGATGAGCTTTGAATTTTCAGATTCAGGCCTTGATTGAAATCATTATTGCTAAACAGTAATTTTAAGCGTAAAGAATAAAAAAGCGCGGAAACTAGTTTCCGCGCTTTTTTGTAATAATAATTTAACCTAAAGCTGTCTCATCTATTTTAAAAATATATTATTTAAAAATAAATGTCACATTTTTGAGACATTTGTCGTAATTTTGGGACAATAAAAAATGTATGAATACTCAGCAAAAAATTATTGATGCGGCGATATCAGTTTTAAATGAGAATTTTTCGGCAACATTGGAGGATATTGCAGTAAGCTGTGGTATTAACAGAAGGACACTTCACCGATATTTTAAAAGCCGAAATGAACTGTTGGAAGCATCTCATAAGAATATGATGGAGGCATGGGAGCAGGCAGCTATTAAAGCTTGTGACAGCTCAGAAGATCCTTTAGTACAGCTTGAACATTTATTATATGCAGGAATTGACAGTGGAACAAAGTATGCTTTTCTCATTAAACTGAATGACTATGATAAATCCTCTTCAACAGCTTATGAAAGTAAACAGAGTGCTGTCTATTTAAAAAAAAGAAATCAATTATTTAACACCCTTCAGGAATTACAGAAACAGCAGATGATAGATGACCAGTTTCCATTACCCTGGATAAGAATTCTTTTCACCAGTGTGATCACGGCAACGATTGCTGCGTTAAGGTCCGGAGATATTGCTCAAAATGAAGTAAAAAGACTGGCCTGGTATTCATTCAGTAGAAGTATTGGTATACAATTAAATAAAATATGATACATTCCTTTTTAATGATAGGTCAGTCGAATATGGCTGGCCGGGGATATAGTAAAGAAGTCCTGCCTATCTATGATGAACATACTAAAATGCAGAGAAACGGACTATGGCAAATCATGTCCGAACCTATTAATTTCGACCGTCCCAGTGCTGGTATAGGGCTTGCAGCTTCATTTGCAGCGTCCTGGAGGCTGGATAACCAGCAGGATGAGATAGGATTAATTCCATGTGCTGACGGAGGAACCAGCCTTGATGATTGGGCCGTAGATGGTGCTTTGTTTGAAAATGCAATTTCACAAGCCAAACTTGCCCAACGAACAAGCCGGATTGCAGGCATCCTGTGGCATCAGGGCGAAAACGACTGTTCGCCTGAAAAAGCTGAGCGATACGGTGAAAAATTTTCTGTGATAATAGAAAGGTTACGTCAGGAATTAAATATTCCGGAAGTTCCTCTTATTATAGGTGGTTTAGGAGACTTTCTATCCAATGGGATCTTTGGGCAGTATTTTGCTTCGTATCCTTTAATTAATCATGCACTGGAAGAATTTGCAGCAACTCATGCAAACTGTTATTTTGTTACCGCAAAAGGACTTACAGCCAATGTTGACAGCATTCATTTTAATGCTTTGTCACAAAGGTTATTGGGTATCAGATATTATAATGCTTTTCGGGATTTAAAACATCTTCCTGATCCTCATCATGATGAAGAAAGTATATTGGCAACAATCTATAATCGTCCTTATACCAGAACCGAAAAAATTAAACTGCTGGAACATGAATTTGCAGTTGGAAATATGGACCCTAAAGATTTTCTGTCAGAATTAACCCTATTGAATCAGGCGTAATATTAATATCCAAAAAAATAAAACAGCATCAATGGTGATGCTGTTTTATTTTTTTGATACATTTTGGTATATCATTATTATTTTATCCCAGTATGGTTACTCCTTTCTCAATCATTTCATAAATAGCGTCTCTTCCATTATCCGGCTTTACATTTACAGCTTTGGTTCCGTTAAAGTGAAGACAAGTGATATATCCACTTGTTACAGCATCCTGAGCTGTGAATTTCACACAATAATCCATTGCTAATCCTACGATTTCCACTAACTGAATATCATGGTATTTCAGGAAATCATCCAATCCGGTTTTCATGAAGTGATTATTATCCTGGAAGCCACTATAACTGTCGATTTCAATATTCTTTCCTTTCTGTATAATATGAGTAACTTTACTTTGGTTTAGATCTTTATGGAATTCTGCCCCGAAAGTTCCCTGTACACAGTGATCCGGCCACATAAACTGAGGAACACCATTAAGAATAATACTTTCTCCTACTTCACGTCCGTTACTGCTTGCAAAACTTTTATGTCCTGCAGGATGCCAGTCCTGAGTTAAAATGATCTGGTCATATTCATTTTCTTCCATTAGAAGATTGATATAAGGAATAATTTCATTAGCTCCCGGTACGGCCAATGCTCCGCCTTCACAAAAGTCATTCTGTACATCGACGATTATTAATGCTTTTTTCATATTTTGATTTCTCGAATTTTTGATAAATTTACAAAACTACCCCGCAAAAACTTGTCCAAAAATTAATTATCGGACAAATCGGCAAAAAAATAAAGGAGGGAAGCTGGAAGAAGGACGCTGGAAGTTACTTTTAGTGTTCCAACTACTAGCTGTCACTATAAAATAGCTTTTAATAGAGGAACTTTATTTTTTTACGATCATTATTACTTCCTTTTTCTGTCACTCATCATCCAGCCTTTTAGCGTATCTTTGCAGCAAATAAATAGTTTTTATGTCATTTGAATCGTTAGGATTATCACACAATATTATTCGTTCTGTCAAAAAGTTAGGATACTTAAAACCTTTTCCTATTCAGGAACAGGCGGTACCTGTTATTCTTGAAGGGAAAGATCTGATGGGAATTGCACAGACAGGCTCCGGGAAAACAGCTTGTTTTGTAATGCCTATTTTAGAAAAATTACAGAACACAGAAGCTAAAAAAGATCGTAATGTTCAGGTTTTAGTATTGGTTCCTACTCGTGAATTAGCGATTCAGATTGATGATGTTTTCAGGGCTTTTACAGAAAATCTGAAGCGTGAAATACGCACCATGGCCGTTTATGGTGGTGTTTCTATCAATCCACAGATGAAAGGAATGTTTGGTGTGGAAGTTCTTATCGCAACACCAGGACGTTTATTGGATTTAATAGATCATAATGCTTTGAGTATTTCAGGAATTCAGCATTTGGTGATTGATGAAGCAGATAAAATGTTTCAGCTAGGTTTTGGTGAAGAAATGAATAAGCTTTTTGCTTTAATGCCTGTAGTGAAACAAACCACTTTATTTTCGGCGACTTTAAATGATAAAGTGGCTGAAATGAAAGAACGTTTATCTATTAATCCTACGATTATTGAAATTAAAAAAGAGGAAGTTGAAATTGATAATATCGAGCAATTCGCTTATCATGTTTCTCCAGAAAACAAAGGACCTTTTTTAAGATATTTAATTAAAGAAAAGAAAGTTGAGAAAGCATTGATATTTGTTTCGTCTACGAGAGCTGCTGATAATTTGGTGGAAAAGCTTAAGAAGAATAAAATCAAAGCTGTAGCTATTCACAGTCAGAAATCTCAAGGCGCCCGAAGAAATAATCTGGAGGAATTTAAATCTAATGGAGCGCAAATCCTGGTGGCTACAGACTTAATTGGCCGTGGAATTCATATCGATTATCTGCCTTGTGTTATTAATTATGAATTACCGCGTTCGCCTTTGGATTACATTCACCGTATCGGTAGAACAGGGCGTGCCAACGAAAAAGGAACTGCTATTAATATTCTGACAGATGATGAACTGCAGCACTTCAGGGTCATTCAAAAGAAAATGGGTAAAAAAGTAACCTTAGAAAGAACAGAGGGAATTGATCTTCATGGTTACTAAACAATAAATTAAAATAAGAAGCTCCAATGATATAAAGTTGGAGCTTTTTTATTTTTCATAAATAATCATTACAATTAACATTTTTTTCATATTCAGGTTTCTTGAATTTTAATAAATTTACAGAACCAGATAAAGTTTTGCCTAAAACTAAATTAAGAGCAATTCAACAATAATTAAAAGTTAAAAACCTGAACAATGAGTGAGCTTGAGAACAAAAAATTTCCAATAGGACCGTTTGAAGCACCGGAAAACATCTGTGATACTACTTTAGATACCTATATTAAAGCGATTAAAGACTTTCCCGGAAAATTGAAGAACCTCATTGAACATTTTACAGACGAACAATTTGATACGCCTTACAGAGAAGGAGGATGGACTGTAAGACAGCTGGTTAATCATATTGCTGACAGCCACGCCAACAGTTTTATCCGTTTTAAGTTAGCTCTTACTGAAGATAATCCAACCATAAAGCCTTATGATGAAGCTAAATGGGCTGAACTTCAGGACAGCATTCATATGCCTGTAAAACCGGCAATGAGAATGATAAAAGGAACACACCAACGATGGACGACACTCCTTAAAAGTCTTACCAATAAACAGTTTGAAAGAACTTTTCACCATCCTGAACATAACAGGAATTACAATTTAAGAGATAATCTTGCATTGTACGTCTGGCATTGTAACCATCATTTTACGCATATTGAAAATCTGAAGAAAGAAAAAGGTTGGTAAAAAAATACCT
Organism: Chryseobacterium sp. MYb328; assembly: GCF_037572595.1. Taxonomy (NCBI): domain Bacteria; kingdom Pseudomonadati; phylum Bacteroidota; class Flavobacteriia; order Flavobacteriales; family Weeksellaceae; genus Chryseobacterium; species Chryseobacterium sp. MYb328. The sequence continues at coordinate 12,276 of NZ_JBBGZQ010000020.1, forward strand.
GAACAATCCAATATACTTTAAGGAAATTACAGACAGAATTTCCAGATTATCTGCCGACAGCCAAAGAAAATGGGGAAAAATGGATGTCTGCCAGATGCTAACGCACTGTGACCTAGTTCTTCAGGTTGCCTTGCTGAAAATTGAACTTCCCCGCATTAATCTTCTGTTTGAGACAATAGGAACCGTTACAAAACTGGAAATGTATGTTTTCAATAACGGAATTCCCAGAAACATGCCTACTTTTCAAAAACTAATCGTTAATTTTGAGTGTGATTTTGATGAATCAAAAACCAATCTTCTGAAAACACTGGAGGAATTCCGGGAATTCTGTGACAACAGAAAACTACCGGACAGCCACAGATTATTCGGGAAAATGACTGAAAAAGATTGGGAATTTTTAGAGTATAAACATCTTAATCATCACTTAAAACAATTTAATGTATGAGTTTTTTTGACAAAATATTCGGTGGAAATAATCAAGCCTCTGATCAAAAATCTTTCTGGAAAAATATAAAGTCTGAAGAAGACCTGGAAAAAGCCATTGAAAGTTCTTATCAACATAGAATAGCGATATTCAAACATTCAACAAGCTGCTTTATCAGCAAGACTGTATTGAAGAATTTTGAAAAGGAGATTGAAAATGCAGATCAGGAGGTAGAAGTATATTACCTTGATCTATTGGCTCACCGACCTCTTTCCAATAAAGTAGCTGAGGATTTCGGAATAAGACATGAGAGTCCGCAGCTGATTGTTATTGAAAACGGAAAGCCCGTTAACAGCGCTTCGCACCAGGACATTTCTTTAAGCCAGATCGTATAATGAAGAATATTAATAATTATTTAGCCAAAGTTTTAAATGTTCCTCTTCAAAGTGTGAACACCTGCAGCCTGCATTATGAAGTGAAGAAGATTCCTAAGAACCAGTTTCTTCTTCAGTATGGCGAAATATGCAGACATATATTCTTTGTAGAGAAAGGATTGTTGAAAATGTATTCCATTGATAAGAACGGAAAAGAACACATTATACAGTTTGCCCCTGAAAGTTGGCTGATCTCTGACCGAAGCAGCCTTTATTTCAATGAAAAATCCAATTATTATATAGAAGCGGTAGAAGATTCAGAAGTTTTGTTTCTGCATCCTGATTTCTTCAACAAATTAGTAGAACAATTCCCAAACAGTATTGAACGCAGTGATTTTCTGCTTCAGAAGCATATCAGAAGTCTTCAAAACAGAATCAATTCGTTATTAGGGGAGACTGCAGAAGAAAGATATATGAAATTCATTAAAATGTATCCGGATTTACTTCTCAGAGTTCCTCAATGGATGATTGCTTCTTATCTTGGTATTACTCCCGAAAGTTTAAGCCGTGTAAGGAAAGAGTTGGCAAGGAAAAACTTCGTTCCGGATAATAAATAAAAAAAGGCTGGAAGCTGGAAGAGGGAGGTTGGAAGTTATATTGAACATAAAATGACTTTAACAGCTATTGTTGTAGCATTTTATAATTATCAATAAGAATACCTTCACGCTTCAATAACTTCCATCTTCCAGCCTCTCTCTTCCTTACTTCAAATAAATCCTTTTTGCTAATTGCCCAACCTGTCTGAGTTTAGCTTGCGTATCTTCTGACCATGGAAGTCCAAAGCAAAGCCTCATACAGTTTTCAAACTGTTCCTGAAAGGTAAACATTCGGCCAGGTGCTATGCTTATATTCTGCTTAATGGCAAGATCATAAAGTTCTGTAGTCCGAATTTTCTTATCGAATTCTACCCATAAGGATAAACCTCCCTGTGGACGGCTGGTTTTGGTGCCTTCCGGAAAAGATTCCGCTATGGTTTGTACATAATTCTGATAATTACTCTGCAGCGTTTTTCTCAGCTGTTGCAGATGCTTTTCATACCTGCCGGATTTCATGAAATTAGCCACCGCTTCATTGACTATCGAAATAGAGGAGGTGGAATGTAAAAGTTTAAGCTTTAAGATCTTGTCCTTGTATTTTCCGGGAGCGATCCAGCCTACACGGTATCCTGGAGCCAAGGTTTTTGAAATGGAGTTGCAGTAGAGTACATTTCCATCCTTATCAAAGGATTTACAGCATTTTGGACGACTGGATCCAAAATAAAGATCTCCATACACATCATCCTCAATTAACGGGATATTATTTTCTGACAGAATTTTTACAATCTCTTTTTTATTTTCATCAGGCATACAGCTTCCCAAGGGAGAATTGAAATTAGGAATCAACAGGCAGAGATCAATTTTCGGAATTGATTTCTTTAAAGCATCAATTTCTATCCCTGTAGTGGGGTGAGTGGGAAGTTCCAGAACTTTTAGGCCTAATCCGTTAGCCAACTGCAAAATTCCTGGATAACACGGACTTTCAATCGCAATGGTGTCACCGGGTTTTCCCAATGCCATTAAACAGAAGGACAAGGCATTCATCCCACCATTGGTTGTCACTATATCATTTTCATTAAGATTTCCGCCCCATTGCAGAGAACGGACAGCAATCATTCTTCTGAGTTTCAGATTTCCCTGAAGTTCTTCATACTCCGTTCCGCCTTCTTTTAATTCTCTGATGGCATGTACAATTTCTTTTTTCAGTTTAGCCTGCGGGAGAAGATCTCCGGACGGAATTCCAATGGAAAAGAAAGTGATATCCTTTTTTCCCATATTTTCATAGACTTTACTGATCAGTTCATCAGGTTCGTCATTATTGGCAATTAAAGAAGGACGGCTCACTTCAGGTAATGGAAGCTTCGCAGACAATAGCTGACTTACAAAATAACCGGATTGTGGCTTAGATTCTACCAGAGACAGAGATTCCAGCTCAAGGAAAACACGTTTTGCCGTATTCATGCTCACCTGATGTTCACTGCATAACATTCTTACGGAAGGAAGTTTGTCACCCGCCTTTAATACACCGTTTCTGATCTGAGAAGCAATGCCGTCTGCAATTTCTGTATATAAAAATTCTTTACTCATCTTTTTTCAACTGTACTCATGCAAATATACAAAACTGATACTGTGTTTGTTTAATTATCCTATTTAATTTTGCCTAATAATTAAAACTTTTCAAAATGATGACAGATACAATTTCAAAAGACCAGGCTGTAAGTGGCTGGATTAATGGTTTTATAGGAGTATTGCTTTTTAGCGGCTCTATGCCGGCGACCAAGCTCGCAGTGATGGAAATGAGTCCTATATTTGCTACTATTGCACGTGCTGTAATTGCCGGAGTTCTGGCTCTTTCAGTATTGCTGATATATAAAGAAAAACGTCCTGCAAAAAATCAGTTATTTTCTCTGGCTCTTGTAGCTATAGGCTGTGTAATAGGATTTCCGTTGCTTTCTTCACTGGCATTGCAATATCTTACCTCTGCCCATTCTATTGTATTTTTAGGAATGCTTCCTTTAGCTACTGCTATTTTTGGGGTGTTCCGGGGTGGGGAAAAACCACATCCGGTATTCTGGATTTTTTCTGTAATCGGAAGCCTTTTAGTGGTTGGATATGCTTTTTCTCAGGGAATCTCAGCTTCTCCAATTGGAGATGTCCTGATGCTTCTGGCTATCATCCTTTGTGGAATGGGATATGCAGAAGGGGCTAAACTTTCTAAAACACTGGGCGGATGGCAGGTGATTTCTTGGGCACTCGTTTTATCTTTACCGGTTATGCTTCCTTTATTCTTTATTTATTTTCCCTCTAATATAGAAACGATAAGTTTCAAAGGATGGTTTGGACTGGGCTATATTTCCCTGTTCAGTATGTTTATCGGATTTATATTCTGGTATAAAGGATTAGCTCAGGGTGGAATTACTACGGTAGGACAACTTCAGTTATTACAACCGTTTTTCGGGCTTGCTTTGGCAGCTTATCTTCTTCACGAGCAGGTAAGTATCGGAATGTTGGGAATTACTGTAGGAGTAATCTTATGTGTGGTAGGAACTAAAAGGTTTGCGAAATAATTAGAAATAAAATACATTATAGATATAAACAGCTGTTTCAAAACAGTCTATGTTAATCAATAACATTACAATATATAGAGTTAAAACCCCATTTTCATAAAGGTGAAAATGGGGTTTTAAATTCATTAAAATACACATATTGTAATTCAATAAAAAAAACACCAATTAATGTAAATAGAATGATTAATAAAAGGTATTATTTAAGTATTGATTAATAAATTTAACTTTGTTTAACATTAATAACAATAATTAAGGTTTGATTTTTGCATTTATTTATCATCAATTCATAATGAATTTTTACTAAGACTGGAAGAAGGAGAAAGCAATATTTAAAAAAGTAATTATGGTTATTGACGAAAGCATTTTACAATCAGCGGGAGCTGAAATAAGAGAATATAAGTCTACGGAAAATATTTTCTGTGAAGGAGATACTCCCAATTATTATTATCAGATCATTAGTGGAGAAGTAAAGCTCAACAATTATAATGAAGAGGGAAAAGAATTTATACAGAACTTTTTATCAGCGGGACAAAGTTGTGGAGAATCTATTCTTTTTATAGAAAAACCTTACCCTATGAATGCGGAAGCAGTTACAGACTGTAGTATTTTACGGCTCCATAAATCTGCATTTTTTAGTCTATTGAATCAGTCTCCCAAGCTATGTATGGAAGTAAGCAGCTTTTTATCACAACGTCTTTATTATAAATTTGTTATGATGCTCAATATCTCTTCTCAAAATCCAGCCATCAGACTGAAAGGATTAATGGATTACCTTAAGAGTTTTCAGGATGATGAAAGCCCCTATTCTTTTATGATTCCATTAACGAGGCAGCAAATGGCCAGCCTTACAGGTCTTTGCGTAGAAACTGCCATTAGAACAATCAAACACATGGAAAAGGATAAGATAGTCAGAATTGAGAATCGTAAAATATTGTATTAATGATATAGCTTTTCGCAATTTTCTACTAAAATTTATATGACAATATGAAAACAATAAGCTGCATGAATATTGATGAAGATCTTCTTTATTCTTTTGGAGGAGAAGACAGAGTCTATAAAAAAAAGGAAATGATTTTTAAAGAAGGAGATCATGCACAGTATTACTTCCAGATCGTTAGAGGGAAAGTAAAGCTTAATAATTATAATGAAGACGGAAAGGAATTCATTCATAATATTTTAGGAAAAAATCAAAGTTTCGGAGACCCACTTCTCTTTTTGGATCAGACGTATCCTTATCCCATGAATGCTGTATGTCTGGAAGGTTCTGAAATTATAAGATTGCCCAAAGATCATTTTATAGAAATGATAAAGAAACATCCTAATCTTTCTCTTGAAATGAATGCCTGCTTTTCACAGCAGGTTTATTTTAAACTCATTATGATGCAAAGTATGTCTGCTCAAAATCCGATACAGCGTCTGAAAGGACTTTTGAATTACCTAAAAAGCTATCATGACGGTGACTGCACTCATTGTTTTACTATAGAGTTTACGAGGCAGCAGCTTGCCAATCTTACAGGGTTGCGTGTAGAAACAGTGATCCGTACCTTAAAAAAAATGGAACAGGGTGGGGATATCCTCTTTAAAGACAGAAAAATTCTATATTAATATTCCATAACATGATTCAAGTCATAAAAAAGTGAGTTATTCGGACGTACATTTGATTGATCAGTTTTCTAAAGCTCCTACGAACAAAGGCATCCTAAAACTCAGAAACAATAACCAATTCTAACAACTAATAACTTTTTATATATGGTATTTGAAAATGACACTTTACAGCATTCTGAACTGAATGATAAAAATAATGCGATTGAAAATGAGTCTTTATTTCCGAGTATTATCAATTCATATGGAGTGACAGCCTTTCTGATTAAATCTTTAGAAAAGGTGAAAAAAAATGCAAAATGTGAAATATTAAAAAAAACTATTGATAACTATATAAAAGAATATATTCTGCATATCCGTGAATTTCATATTAGAAATGTAATAGTTATTTCTGATATGGATACTGAAATAAGAATTGACAATCCATCCTTTACTTTATATGCCAAAACTGCTTATTATAAAGTATTGAAAGAAGAAGAATCTATTAATAAACTGCTTAATATGCTGGAACATGGTAAGAAATAAACAGTGTTTCTTTTAATTATCTATAAAAACACCTTCACACCACTCCTCTTCAATATATTTATTATAAAAGAGCACTTTTTTACCTTTATAGATCCTGAAATTGTTGTGGTAGCTAGCCAAAAGTAATTTTTATCTCCATGACCTTTAAAAATAAATGTGCAGAAACCCTAATCAAATTTTTTAAATAATAATGTTATGGAATTTCAAAAAAACCTTCTCGAATATATAAGCCATTGCCTGATGACGGCAGATGAAACCATTTCTGTCGCTGAAAGTGTAACATCAGGATGTTTACAACTGGCTTTTTCACAAATGCCCAATGCTTCTTTACTATACAAAGGTGGAATGACTACCTATACTTTACCAGAAAAAGTAAGATTATTAAAAGTAAACAAGAAAGAGGCTGAGGAATGCGAATGCGTTTCGGAAAATGTTGCAAAAACCATGGCATTACAGGTAGCTAATCTTTTTGAATCTGACTGGTCTATTTCTACAACGGGCTATTGTACCCCAATCCGCAACTCATCCTATAAAATCTTTGCCTATTTCTCATTTTCCTATAAAGGAGAGATCATTCTTACTAAAAAGCTGGAACTACATCCCAAAACTCAAGCTCTGAATGCCCAGCTTTATTATACAGAGTTTATTTTAGGATGCTTTAAAAGTGAACTCAACAGGCTTTTGATTTTAAAATAAATTTCTCTTTTAAAAACTGAAGCAGAATCAGTAATATAAAATCTTTAGCTTTTTGGCACTTTAGGTTTTGCTTTCATCACAGCAAAATACGATGAGGTAAAGGCAGAAAGACTTTGATAACCTACTTTATATGCCACTTCACTTAAAGTAAACTGTTGTGTATCAATCAACTCAATACTTTTTAAAATCCGGGTCAACTGAAGGTATTTTTGCAGGGTAATTCCTGTTTCATTCTTAAAAATTCTCTGCAGACTTCGAACTGACATCTGAGCCTTAGCCGCGAGAGCATCAATATCCAGGTTATATTTAAAATTGGAATTGATATCATTACACACAGGAATCAGTCTGGTGTCTTTGGGTATAGGAATTTCCAAACCATTACTTTCTTTACAAAAGTTAGGAAGACTTCTTAGAATTGCTTTAAAGAAAATATCCTGCTCTTCATTTTCAACCAATGATTGGTTCCATTTTGAAGCATAAAGCAACATTTCTTTTAAAACGGGAGGAACCGCAAATACGTGGGCATTCTGATAGAACTCTTCTTCGAACACAGATTTAAATAAAAAAGCCATTAGATTAACCGTTTTTGCTTCGGAAGTAATTTTATGAGCTCTTCTGGAAGGAATCCAGATTACATGATGCTGTGGAACAAGGTAGATTCTCTGATCAATATGAAAATACTGATAGCCATCTTCCACAAAAGTTAACTGAGCACGATTGTGAACGTGTTCATAATCATCATGTTTCCAGTCTTTTTCACACCAAACATACGCTTCTTTTTCAATGGTGTCTACAAACTGGCTCTCTGTTTTTTCAATCAGGCCGCATTTCATACTGTCGTTTTGTATATATTTTTTGGCAAATTTAATAAAAACGCCATTATTAATTTTGTATTATTAATTTATATCCTCTTCAGAATGAAAAAAATATGTTCTTTTTTTATTTTAATTTTACTATTTAACACCACACAGATTATGGCACAGAATAAAGCTAAAATATTGGTTCTTATCCATTCAGATAACGGTGGAACTTATGAACTTGCAAAGGAAATTGCCAAGGGCATTGAGAGTGAGAACAACGCGACTTCTTATATCAAACTGGTAAAGCCATCGCAGAATCCAAGCTTAAAGGGCCTTCCTGTTGCAACTATAGATGAACTTCCTAACTATGATGGAATTGCTTTCGGATCACCAGTTTATTTCGGAAATATCAGTACTGGTATGAGTGAGTTTTTATCTAAAACCGTTCCGCTTTGGACCAATCATGCTTTGGAAGGAGTTCCTGCAAGCGTTTTTATGTCTGCAGGAAGCGGGGCAGGAAAAGAATTGGCTCTTCAGGCCTTCTGGAACAGCCTTGCCGTGCATGGAATGATTTTAGTTTCTAATGGTATCCGCGGAACTGAAGAGCTTAATAAAGCTATTCCACAAGGAAATTCGGTATTGGGAATTACCACAATGGCTTCTCTGAAAGATGTTGAACGCCCTACCAAAGGAGAGAGAACTCTGGCCGAACTTCAGGGGAGAAATTTTGCAAAAGTATCATTGGCGTTGAAAGATACCCGTCCGAAAAAAACAACTTCCATCGTTGAAAACCACCAGAATTTTAATGAAATTTTAAAACAAAAGAATATTGTTCTTCCACAAGTTCCCAAACCTGCAGGAAGCTACCAGCCCTTTGTACGTTCCGGAAACCTTGTTTTCATCAATCAGGTTGCTTTAAAAGACGGAAAGATCTTAAATCCAGGAAAGTTAGGGGTAGATGTTACCGAACAACAGGTAAAAGAGGCTACCAAAGCTACTATGCTGAATGTTCTGTCTGTTCTTAACGAAGCTGTAGGCGGTGATCTGGGCAGAGTAAAACAATGTGTACAGCTTACCGGCATCTTCAATACAAAAGATGATTATACCAAACATGCGGATCTGATGAACATAGCTTCTAACCTTACAGCTGAGGTTTTTGGTGATAAAGGAAAGCACGCGAGAGCAACATTTGGAGCTTCTTCTATTCCTGTGAATTCTTCCGTGGAGATTCAGGCTGTTTTTGAAGTAGAGTAGTTATTCTCCCTCAGGTTTCATGGATTTCACAGATGATGTGAATGAAAATATAACTAGCTGATAGCGCAGGTCTTATGTATTTGCACTATTTTTTTGTATCTCGCAGATCTTGCTGATTCCGCAGATTTTTAACCACGGATTTCACGGATTGGCACAGGTGATTATGTAAAATAATAATCATGAAATTCTAAAACAGAAGAATAAGATCTGCGTTATTTGCAGGATCTGCGAGACTTTTTTATATCTTGCGGATCTTGCTGATTCAGTAGATTTTTAACCACAGATTTCACGGATTGGCACAGATGATTATGTAAAATAATAATCATGAAATTATAAAGCAGAAGAATAAGATCCGTATTATTTGCGGGATCTGCGAGAACTTCTATTAAGAAAACTGTTTAAAGATTTCAGCTATAATTGGTATGCTTTGCTCCAGCTGTTCTTCTGAGACTGAACCATAGCTTAATCTGAACCCATTGATATAATTCCTGCTGTATTGTTTTGGATGAATGATCTTGATGTTTTTTTCCAATAGTAATGCTGTCACTTTATCCCAATCTAATGTTTCTTTTGGCATAATCCAAAATGCCAATCCGCCTTCAGGTAGAGTAAAATGGGCAACCTCTTTCATATATTTAGTTAAAAGACCATATACAAAATCTCTTTTATTTTTATAGTGAGCTGTTGCTTTTCTGATGTGTTTCTTTACCGCTCCTTCTTTGATGAGTTGCAAAACGGCCTGTTCCATGATAACATCTCCATGTACATCAATAATTTTTCTTAAGCTTCCTATTTTTCGCAGTAAATCCTGGTTTTTTGTTGCCAGATAGCCAATCCTTAATGCTGGAGCTACCACCTTACTTAAGGTTCCTACATAGACATAATTATTGAGTTCAGGAAAGCTTGAAATAGGGAGGATAGGACGGTAACCGAAATGAAATTCATTATCATAATCATCTTCGATAATGGTCATATTATGTTGATTAGCAAGCTCAATCAGTTTTAGTCGTCTTGATAAGCTTAAAGTAACCATTGTAGGATACTGCCTGTGAGGAGTGATATAAATGGCTTTGATATTCTTATGCTGGGTTAAAAGCTTTTCTATAACTTCTATATGAATACCGTTTTCATCTACAGGCACAGGCAGAAGTTTTGCTCCTGCGTACTCAAAAGCCTGCCATGCCGGCTGATAACCCGGATCTTCTACAATAACGCAGTCCCCGGCAGTTAAAAGACTCTGAGCTGTCAGAAACATTGCCATCTGGCTTCCTCTTGTAATAGATATTTCATGTTCATTAATCTGCATACCCCGTTGATGGTTCAGCATCTGGGAAATCATTTTTCTGAATTCTATATCTCCATGCTCATCTCCGTATCCCATCATCTGCCATTTGGCTTTAATTCCGAAGATCTGTCGATAAGCTCTTGCCAGTTCGGTAACAGGAGCTATTTTGCTGTCTGGATGACCATCATCAAAATTAATCATAGCACCTTGAACAGTTGTGGGATGATCCAAAGCATCAGAAGCTCTTCTTATCCTTTTTTCATGCAAAGCAGGAAGCTGTTCTGAAACAAAGATGCCTTTTCTTTCTTTAGAAATTACCCATTCTTCATTGAGTAAAACCTGATAAGCTTCCACCACCGTATTTCTATTAATTTTCAGCATCATTGCCAGATTTCTGCTGCCTGGAAGGGCATCACCGGGTTTCAGTCTTCCTGAACGGATATCTGCAATAAGGGTATCTGCAATTTGTAGATAAACTGCTTTATCAAGCTTTTTATCAATTTCGAATTCTAATTTCCAAGGTCGTAACATCTGGACTATCTATTTATGTAAAAACTGAATCATTTAAACAGTCCAAATATAGAATAATTTTGTCATGCAATAAAGCACAGAACTTTAAAATTTTAAAATCATGGACAAAAAAGAGTTCAGTTCAAAAGACTTTCACGAAACGTATGCAAGACCAAAGTATGTAAAGCCTGCCCATTTAATTCATAAAAATGTAGAAAACGCAGGAGAGCATAATCAGTTTTCAACAGAAAGAAAGCATCCGGTTTTCTTTGTAGATCTTCCAAGCAAAAATGTAAGTATGACAATAGGTGGCTTAATTCCCGGACAACAAACGAACAGACACCGACATACGTATGAAACCGTTCTATTCGTCATTGAAGGAAAGGGCTGGACAGAGGTAGAGGATGAAAGGGTACATTGGGAAGCTGGAGATGCTGTTTATATTCCCTCATGGGCATGGCATAAGCACCAAAACCTGAGCGATATGGAACCTGCAAAATATATTGCCTGTGAGAATGCCCCTCAACTGCAAAACTTAGGAGTTGCGCTGAGAGAAGAAGAAGGCAGGGATCTTTAATCCCAATGATTTTAACCATTAAGAGACTCTTTTTGCTGACAATGGATATGATTTTCTTTTTCAAAGTGAAATTTTACTTAGACTTAAACCTCTCTTAATGGTTGATTTTTTTTTAATTTTTAAACAAACAAAACATGAAAAATGTGCCATTTAAAGGGATTATAGCTTATCCCATAACACCTTTTGATGAAAATGAAAAAGTAGATATTCCTCTTTTCAAACGCTTGGTAGAAAGACTGATTACTTCAGGAAGCCACGGTATTGCTCCATTGGGAAGTACAGGGGTAATGCCCTATCTGTCTGATGAAGAAAAGGAAGAGGTTACAGAAGCGACGTTACAACAGGTAAAAGGAAGAATCCCAACTCTTGTAGGGGTTTCCAATCTTACCACGGAGAAAACGATTCATCATGCTCAATTTGCAGAGAATGCAGGAGCTGATGCAGTGATGATTATTCCTATGAGTTACTGGAAACTCACAGATGATGAAATTGTAACACATTATGATGCTGTTGCCCGTAAGATTTCTATCCCGATTATGGCTTACAATAATCCGGCAACAAGTGGAGTAGACATGTCTCCATCTCTTTTGAAAAGACTGCTTGAAATTCCTAATGTTACCATGATTAAAGAAAGTACGGGAGATATTCAGAGAATGCATTATCTGAGAAGAGAACTGGGAGAGGACGTGGCTTTTTATAACGGTTCAAACCCTTTGGCTCTGGCTGCATTTTCTGCTGGTGCAAGAGGCTGGTGTACTGCCGCACCCAATCTTATTCCTGAGCTTACTATCAGTCTTTATAATGCGGTTGAAGAAGGTAATCTTGAGAAAGCAAAAACTATTTTCTATCAACAGTTTGATCTTTTAAAATTTATTGTCAGCAAAGGATTGCCAAGAGCTGTGAAATCTGGTCTGAATATTCTGGGCGAAGATGGCGGGAATTTGAGAAGTCCTTTAAAACCTTTACATGAAAAGGAAACAGAAGAATTAAAAAATATTATGAAAACCCTTATTAATTAATATAATCTTATGAAAAAATCCATTTTTTATCATGCAGGATGTCCTGTATGTATCAGTGCAGAACATGATATTATCAGCCTTATAGGGTTAGAAAATGTTGAAATTATCCACTTGGGTAATGAAAAAAATAAAATTGAAGAGGCAGAAAATGCAGGGGTGAAGTCTGTACCTGCTTTGGTAACACCTGGCGGAAACGTTCTTCATATTAATTTTGGAGCCTCTATAGAAGATGTGAAAAATTAGCATTATTAATCTTGTATAAACGGCCCAATTTACTGGGCCGTTTTTTATGGTATTAAATTATAGCATTTCCTTCTACACCATCAGCATTATTAGTTTTATGGCCTGTTATTGCTGAAGCCACAAAACTAAAGAGGCTTACCAGTTTCCCAGCTTTGGTATCCCAATAATAGGTTTCTTTAGGTTCTACACGGATGATGGTAACATTGGGGTCATCTTTTCCGTCAAACCAGGCTTTTGCAAGAGGTGACCATTTTTCTTCTATTGTTTGTTTATCTTTATAAACAGAAGCCTTTCCATATACTGAAAGATACTGAGCGTCTTTATTGTTCATGAAAAACAATTGTACTCTCCGGTCTTCTTTTATTTCAAAATTCTTATTGCTGGTTCCACTACTGATAAACCAGAGGTTTCCGCTGTCATCTGTCTCCTGTAAGGTCATAGGTCGGGAATTGACAGGTACCGTTTCCAATTCTGTACAGAACATACATATTTTGGCATTTTCCGACAGTTCTTTGATCTTTTTAATCGCTTCGAGATGGGTTAAATTGTGTGTTGACATCGTATTATATTTTAAGTGATTGGTTGAATAGTAAAGAGTTCTATAGAAAATAGAATCATATCTGTTAAAACATTCAAATACCCGACCAAATGGGATAAAAATGTGGTACCTGTGCTTAAGTTTAACATATACTTACAACTTTTTTGCAATTGTTGGAAAATGCAAGGTCGCAAAGATTTTAAACAATATGCCTATTTTAAGGCGCAAGAAAATCAAAGATTCTCAGCAAGAGTTCCGCAGACTTTTATTAATGCTGTATCCTGTAAACTTATATACAGAATATTTGCTGTTATAAAAAGAGATGAATCTTTTGTAAATTTAACAAGATATGATTTACATACATTTTAGAATACATTATGATTTTATTCGTGTATCCGTGGCTAAAAAAATATTATGAATCCTTGACAATAATACATTCTAATTTGTTGTATTTTCTTCCATATTATCAGCATTCTGTGGTAAAAATTTTACGTACATTTGAATATGCAGATTTCACCTCCAAAATATCTGGCCTCCTTCATCCGGCATTATCTCTTTTTGGAAAGCAATGAAAAGGATATCAAGAACGTCAGGTTATTTACTGATGGTAGTACCGGATTGATTTTATCTGCTAATATGCATCTGTATTCTCATCTTTCCGGAGACCAAATGCCCCTTTCATTTTTTTACGGAAGTTTGAACAGCTATAAAGATTTTTATTCAAAAGGTACATTTTCATTCATAGCCGTCGTTTTTCAACCTTACTTTTTAAATATTCTCCTGAAAATTTCTGCAAAAGAGGTCAGAAACCAAATTATTTCTGTTGAAGATGTATTGAAGGATAAGTTCCAGCCTTTTCAGGAAAAACTTTTTTATAAAACAGATCCTTTAGCTCTTATTACTGATCTGAATGCCTTCTTTATGAAATTTTTATCTGAGGAAGTTGGCCCTGATTACCATTTAATAGCTGCGGTTCAGCAATATATCCTTCAGCATAAAGGTGTTGTCCCCTCAAAAGATCTGGAAAAATTCACAGGATACTCTGAACGTCATCTGGAACGGAAATTTGAAGATTCTATGGGACTATCTCCTAAAAAATACAGTAATATTATCCGGCTTCATTATTTCCTAGGTCTTATAAATCAAGGAATGACTAATGAAAATATGACTTTGCTTTCTTATTATGCAGGGTATTCCGACCAATCCCATCTGATCCGAGAATTTAAAAAAAATGTGGGATTAACTCCGGGACAATATGCTAAAACAAAAAATAAAATGGCGGTCAACTTTATTGAATTATAATCCTCATGTCGGTTTTATACAATTTTTCTTTGGCAGACTGAAATAGATTTGCTGAAAAAAACAATGAATATTAAAATTTCAACGGCACAGTTTGAAAACAAAAGTGGAGATAAGGAATATAACTTATCTGTTATTGAAGAACTAGCTCAAAAAGCTTCTTACGAGGGCTCTGATGTAATTGTTTTTCACGAATGTTCCATCACAGGATATACTTTTGCCCGAAAACTTTCCAAAGATCAGCTTCTGGATATTGCTGAGTTTATTCCTGATGGTGAAAGTATTCAAAGGCTACAGCAGATTGCAAATCAATATAATATCACAATTCTGGCGGGACTTTTTGAAAAGGATGAAAATGATAATCTTTTCAAAGCGTATGTATGCGTAGATAAAACAGGATTGAAGGCAAAATATAGAAAATTACATCCTTTTATCAATCCTCATCTTACTCCCGGTAATGAATATTGTATATTTGAAATTCTGGGATGGAAATGCGGTATTCTGATCTGCTATGATAATAATATTATTGAAAATGTAAGAGCGACCAGACTTCTGGGTGCTGATATTATTTTTATGCCTCATGTTACCATGTGTACGCCTTCCACAAGACCGGGAGCGGGTTTTGTAGATCCCCAGCTTTGGGAGAACAGGGTAGAAGATCCTACGTCTTTACGTCTGGAATTTAATGGAATGAAAGGGAGAGACTGGCTGATGAAATGGCTTCCCGCCAGGGCTTATGACAATGGAGCTTATATTGTTTTTTCAAATCCTATTGGGATGGATGATGACCAGCTTAAAAATGGATGTTCTATGATTATTGATCCTTTTGGTGATGTTATTACAGAATGTTGTTCGTTTGAGGATAGTTTTGAATCGGCTGTTTTGACTCCTGGAAAACTTACTCAGGCAGGAGGATACAGATATCTGAATGCAAGAAGACCGGAACTTTACAGAGAAATTATAGGGCAGGAGCATTCATCTGTACAGAAAGTAGTATGGCTGAATGAGAAAGAAAATTAAACAATCATTTTATGATAGAAAAATAAAGATATAACAAAGGAATCAGGGCAAATCTTCGATCTGCCCTGATTTATTTTAACTTGACGCAAAGTTTATATTATTATGCTGCTTTATTTTAACGGCAGTAAAGTTATAGGAATCAATAAGTTGATTTTGACTAAGCTAATGATATAATCTTACAATCTTGGTCTGTCTGGTTTTGTTGGATCAATGGTCTCGTCTGGATTATCAGGTTTGATGGGTTCTGTCCCCTTAGAAGTAGATAATTTTATTTTAGTGGAATCTATTTTTACCCCTTGTTTACTTAAATTCGCATCAATTTTCATGGCCGCATCTTTCGGAGTAACATTTTCATCTCGTTCAGAAGAGCAGGCGCCAAGTGTAAATACGATAGCAGTACTTGCTGCTAAAATAACTAGTTTTTTCATGGTAATTGTTTTATATTAAGGTGTAAAAATACTAATTAACAAATGATATTTTATTATGTACTGCTGATTTCTTAGGCTCAAAAAAGGTTGCACAAGCAAAAGAAATTACAAAAATTCTATGTAATTTTTTATTTCCTTAATGTAAGTCATTATATTAGAGATAAATAGTATAATTATTATAACACTACTAGTCTTTTTTGTTTCGATCATTGCTTTGTTCATATAACAACCTTCTCTTTGAGATGCCTTTTTGCTATATTTGCGGAAAACTATAACTTAAAACTTTTCATGAAAGACAATAATGATGGTAATATCCCTTTCTATATAGCCTTAGCTGTATTTTTTATTATCGCTGTACTTGGACTTACCTACATGATACAAAACTCCAATAGCAATGAACAACGGGGTTCGTTTGGTGACATGTTTGGATTTGCTAATGCAATGTTTACTGGTTTATCAGTGATTGGATTATTAGTAACAGTTTTATTGCAGCGTAAGGATATTAATATACAAAGAGAAGAATTAGCAAAACAGACAGAATCTATTTATGTTCAAAATTTTGAGAGTACTTATTTCCAAATGATTTCACTTTATAGTAATTTCATAAATACAGTAGAAAAAAATAATGTACTAGGAAGAAAGTATTTAAGTTTACTGTCATTTAGTATTATAGACTCTATTTATGCTACTAAATATTCTTATGGAAAGATAGATTTAAGACAAACAAGAGATAAGTATTATGACGTTTTAGTAAAAAATAGCTCTGAAATGGAGCATCACTTGCGCATCATTCTTAGTATTATAGAGTTAATTGACACTACGGAAAGGATTAATAAAATGAAGTATATCAGGATGTTAAAGGCAAACTTATCCTTAGATGAATTAGTTCTAATTTACTATGGATGTTTATACAAGGATGATTTAAGGATAAAAAAAATGATTGAAAAGTATCCGATGTTTGAAGATTTAGGGCCACTACAAACTATTGATGCTAAAATTTCAAATTATTATAATCAGAATGTTTATAGTCGTGATTTGACTTTGTAGAACTTAAATAAGGATATTGCAAAATTCATCAAATACTAAAGCCCTTAATTGGGACTTTATTGTTGTACATACGGGTTGAAGTATCCGTTTCTGTATTCTGTTATCCTCTTTATTGATTGGTTAATACTATCAACTGTATTCTGATCCAACACATAATCAATCCTTTTTTTGTTTTTAAGTAAAGTTCCTCTAATAAATTGGGTTTGAGCATGAGGTGAAATATTATTGTAAATAGTTGCCCTTGTAACAAAATTAATTTTAGCCTGCCGATCTGACATAGCATCTATATCCACGTCTGTTGTTTTAATGCTACTAATCATGTAAGGAGGTATTGTAATCTTATAACTAATTTTACCTTCATATTTCCCTCCACATGAATAACAAACAAATCCCAATAAAAATACAATTTTTTTCATTTTATTAAATTTGATCAAAGAAAAGGAAATATTGAACTGTATAATTATGGCATCCCGTAAATATTATGTTTTTATTATTAACTCTTTCCCTTTAAGTGCGAAGAAAAGGTTTTGGAGTTGGTGAATAATAAATTAAACTTCATAGATCCCCTTATCAGTAAACACAAAAAACCTGCTGTTTTTAGGAAGATTTTTCGTGTCCAAACCTGTAAATTCACTGAATGCGGGAAGTAACAGCTGGTTTTCACTAATTGCAAAACAGGGAAGCCTGATTCTTTTTACAGCAGAATTTAAAACAACTCCAGGGTGAATATGACCGGTGATCTGAAATCCGGATCTTTCCTTATCAAAATCATGAATGAAAGTAAACATCCCCAATTCTAATAATGAGGCTTTAAAATCCAGACAGAGCTTTTTCTCCAAGGCTTCTGAAATACGGTCATGATTTCCCTCAATAAGATAAAACTGTAAATCAGGATACTGATTTCTCCATTGACAAAATTCATCCACATCAGAATTGTCACCGGCATGAAGTAAATCACCAACAACGATAAATTTTTCAGGCTGAAAATATTCAATCAATGCTGATAATCTCTGCAGATCACTTTTCATAATATGATTGGCTACTGCAATACCGTTTTTACGGAAATGAGCTGTTTTACCTATATGGAGATCAGAAAGAATCAGAGCTTTTTCTTTTTTCCAAAATACAGCACGCTGATTGGTAAGGGTAAAGCCCTCATTCTGAATGGTAATTTCTTTAAGGGTTATAAACACGGTGGATCAGTTCAGGGTTTTGGGATTAAAATGTAACGTTTCGTACTCAAGGTTCTTTTAATAATAATTATTCTTCTCTTCTGCTTACATGAAAATTTTCATCAAAAATATAAGTGATCGGAATTCCGGTTGCAATTTCTCTTTCCAGAATTTCGTCAGGAGACAGGTGCTCCAGATACATGATGAGTGCACGAAGGCTATTTCCATGAGCAACAATCAGTACATTTTCATCTTTTTTCAGGAGAGGAGCAATTTCTTTTTCGAAATAAGGAATCACCCTGTTATAAGTATCTTTAAGGCTCTCTCCACCCGGTGGAACCACATCATAAGAGCGGCGCCAGGTATAAACCTGTTCATCTCCGTATTTCAATGCTGTTTCTGCTTTATTAAGACCTTCAAGATTTCCGTAAGAGCGTTCATTCAAAGCTTTATCCATCACAATAGGAATATTGGGTTTTCCTATTTCATCAAGAATGATGGAAAGGGTATGTTTTGCTCTGAGTAATACAGAAGTAAAGGCAATGTCTATTTTTTCTTTTTTTAAGGCAATTCCTGCATTTTTTGCTTCTTCAATTCCTGTTTCTGTAATATCGATATCCTGCCATCCCGTGAATCTGTTTTCAAGATTCCAGAGCGACTGTCCGTGACGGACTAAAAACAATTTTGCCATTATTTGAATTTTTTACTCTTCTAAGAAGATACTCTAAGTTACGAAATTATTGAAATTTTATCGCTATAAAAAGAAACATTTTTTAACCCTTTAAAGCTGATAATGATCATCAGTAAAGGGGTTTCAAAGTTTAAGCATTCTTTTAATTCTTGCATCCAGCCCTTCACTGGAAAGGGTCTGTCTAAGGCTGTCTACTTTGATTGGGAAACTTAAAGGAGTAAAAGAACGGGAATGTTTTAAAATAACCGTAGATTTTTCAATTCTTTTAAAAGCTTCCACAAGCCGTTGTTCCTGGAGCTGTATGTTAAAAACTTCGGTGTAGGATTGTCTGATTAAAAAATGCCCAGAATCATAGTCTTCCAGTACTTTAAAGATCAATCCGGCTGAACTCTGTAATGATTTATTGGATCGTTGTTTCCCTGCATAATTTTGAATCACCATCCCGGAAATCACTGCAATATCTCTGAATTTTCTTCTTGCCATTTCAGCAGAATTGATACTGGCAATCACATCATTCATCAGGTTATCTCTGGTTAATATCTGCTGTAAATTTTCTTCATTCAGCGGTATTTCTTTATCGCTGAACAATTCAAATCCGTAATCGTTCATTGCCATTGAAAAGGAAATAGGCGCTAATTTTGAGATACGGTAAGCAATTAATGCAGCCATCACTTCGTGTACCAGACGGCCTTCAAAAGGATACATAAACAGATGATAGCCTTCACGGTTTTTAATCATCTCCACCAAAAATTCATTTTCTTTAGGAATATGAGAGTTTTCTTCCTGATTGATTAAGAGCGGATGCAGGAACTTCAATTCTTTTTCTGAAGCCTTCGGGTTTAAAGCATATGAAAGCTTTTCTCTTAAAAAATGTCCAAGATCAGAACTTAAAGGCAGCCTTCCGCCAAGATAACTTGGAACCAGGGCTTTTCCTTTTGCCGATCTTACATAAACGGTCATATCTTTAATCATCGCTACCTCCAGAGTTCGGCCTGCCAGAATAAACCTTTCTTCTTTTTTCAACTTGGAAATAAAATATTCTTCAATCATTCCTACATAACCGCCCGAAATAAACTTGACCTTCAACATGGCATCACTAACAATGACTCCCATATTCATACGGTGGAGCATGGCTATTTTTCGGGAAGTTACCTTGTACAAACCATCTTCCATAATCACAACTTTATGGAACTCTTCATAGTTTTTTAAAACACTGCCGCCAATGGTAAGAAATTCAAGGATGCTTTTCCATTCTTCTTCCATGATTTCCTGAAAAGCATATACTTTTTTAATTCTTTCGTAGGTTTCATCGGGATAAAAACCGTTTCCAACAGCTAAAGTCATCAGGAACTGAACCAAAACATCAAAACACAGAACCACAGGTTCTCTGGGTTCCACTACTTTTTGTTTTACAGCTTCTTTTAAGGCGGATACTTCAATCAATTCTAAAGAATGGGTAGGAACACAATAGATCTTAGAGGTTTCAAAAGGGGAGTGCCCGCTGCGTCCGGCCCGCTGAAGAAATCTGGCTACTCCTTTTGCTGATCCGATCTGAATCACTGTATCAACAGGTTTAAAATCTATTCCAAGATCTAATGATGAAGTGGAAACAACAGCTTTTAATTTTCCTGAGCTAAGGTTTTCTTCGATCCAGATTCTCAAATGAGCATCAATGGAACTGTGATGGATTGCAATCTGTCCTGCAAAATCAGGATAGGCATCCAATAATAGCTGATACCACATTTCACTCTGACTTCTTGTATTGGTAAAAACAATGGTAGATTTTGAGTCTAAAATAATAGGAACTACTTTATCTGCGAGTTTATGCCCAAGGTGTCCGGCCCATGGTAATATTTCAACTTCATCCGGAAAGACAGGGATAATATCTATTTTTTTATGTTCTTTGGCTGTGATTTTCGTTTTCTTAATATCATATGGAATCAGAATATCCATTGCTTCATCCAGGTTTCCAATGGTAGCCGTAATTCCCCAGATTTTTATTTTGGGGACATATTTCCTAAGCTGTGATATTCCCAGTTCTATCATGACACCTCGTTTTGAACCTAGTAATTCATGCCATTCATCCACTACAACAGATTTCATATCCCTGAAAAAGTTCTCATGGTTTTTCTGAGCGAGCAGAAGGTGGAGACTTTCAGGGGTTACCACAAGGATTTCAGGCATCTTTTTTACCTGCTGCTGCCGGACTTTAGGATCCGTATCGCCATTTCTTACACCTACCACCCAATCTAACCCGATTTCGTCCATGGCTTCCTGCATGGCTTTGGCTATATCTTTGGATAAAGACCGAAGTGGCGTAATCCAGACCATTTTAAGCCCTTTTTTATAACTTTCAGGATGGTTGAGGAAATCGGTGACCAATGCTAGAAAAACAGAAAAGGTCTTCCCAAATCCTGTAGGCGCAACAACCATACCGCTGTATCCGCTTCCGAATTTCCGCCATGTATCGGTCTGAAATTTAAATGGGGACATATCCTTATCCTTCATCCACTGCTGAATGATAGTAAATCCATCGGTATTTTCAAAAGCTGCCACTTTATTGTATTAATTTTTTGATTTCCTCGAGGGTATCAATTTCATCTACAGTTTTATCTTTCCGCCACCTTACAATTCTTGGAAACCGAAGTGCTACACCGCTTTTATGACGGTTACTGAATCCGATTCCTTCAAAAGCAATTTCAAAGACAAGCTCTGCTTTTACGGTTCGTACGGGTCCGAATTTCTCAACCGCATTTTTAGTCACAAATTTACTGACCTCCATTATCTCTTTATCAGTCAATCCTGAATAAGCTTTCGCAATGGTCACCAATTTATCTTCGTTTTTCACAGCAAAAGTATAATCTGTGTAATAGGCACTTCGCCTGCCACTTCCTTTTTGGGCATAGATCAGTACCGCATCAATGGTAAAAGGATTGATTTTCCATTTCCACCAGTCGCCCTTTTTTCTTCCGGCATGGTAAGGTGAGCTTTTTTGTTTTAGCATTAAGCCTTCACTGTTTATCGCTCTTGAGTTCTCCCGGATCTCGTTCAGCTCTTCCCATTCTTCAAAATCAATACGCTGCGAAAGCTTTATATTTTCTGTATTTTCATTCAATAATAATTCTTCCAGCAGGGCCCTTCTTGCTACAATGGGTTTGTCTCTCAAATCATTGTTCTCCAGTTCCAACAGATCGTAGGTAAATACTTCTATCGGGATTTCAGTAAGCATTTTTCTGGTTAAAGTTTTTCTGTTTAACCTTTTCTGTAATTCATTGAAATTTAAAATCTTACCATCCTTTACTGCAAGTATTTCTCCATCTAATACAAAGTTTCCTTTCATCATCTTTACAGCTTCTGCAATCTCAGGAAACTGGTCTGTGACAAGTTCTTCGCCTCTGGACCAGATAAAAACTTCATCATTTCTGCGGATGATCTGTCCGCGAATGCCATCCCATTTATATTCTACCTGCCATTCATCGGGCTGTCCCAATTCCTCAAGATTCTTTTCAAGAGGGTAGGCCAGACAGAAAGGATAGGGTTTGGAATTATCAGGATTGATATTTTCAGCTGAAATTAATTCTTTAAAAGATGTTTCATCAGGCAGCCATTTTCCCATTAAACTGTGCATCAGTGTGCTGGATTCCTGCCCGGAGAATTTTGTCAACGAATTGATCAATGTTTTGTCTGACACTCCAATTCTAAAACTCCCACCAATTAGTTTATTGAAAATTAAGCGTTCTGTATAATCCAATCCGTTCCATGAATGGAGTACGAATTCTTTTTTATCTGTTTCTTTTTTATCTTTTAAATCAATAATATCCTTCATCCACTGAGAAAGACCACGTTCAATTTTTTTCTGTGGCGGCGGAAGGATCAGTGAAAGAGTTTCTCCAAGATCCCCAACTGAGGAATAGCTTTCCTGAAAAAGCCATAAAGGAAGTCCTGTGATTTCCAATGCCCATTCTTTCATAAGATTGGTATTAACATTTCTTTTGGGCCTTTTTCCTGTGAACAGTGCAATAAACCATACTTTATCTTCATCCGGAGCACGCTCCAGATAATCAATGATAGCATCTATTTTAGCATTGGTTTTATTGGTGGCTTCCAAGGCGTTGATAAGATCTGCAAAATGTCTCATGATTCAGAATTTTCAATAGTTTCTTTTTCTGATACTTCTTCATCTTCACCAAACAGCGTTTCTACAACATCTGCTTTAATCCCGGTTTCATTCAGGTATTTTGAAAATACCTCTGTCTGCCCGTGGGTCACATGTACAAGCTCTGCTTCTGTAGCTTTTACTGTCTGCAGTAGGCCTTTCCAATCGGCATGATCGCTCATGGCAAATCCGGCATCTGCACTGCGCCATCTTCTGGCCCCGCGAACCTGCATCCACCCTGAACATATTGCCGTAGCAGGATCAGGAATTTTTTTGATCACATTACTGTCTAGCAAAGCCGGGGGAACAATAACAATTTCATGCTCCATCTCTTTCGGACGTTCTCTGAAATCGCCAATAGTATATTCAGGAAGATTGATTCCTACCGCTTCAAAGGCTTCATTAAGTTTTCCAATGGAGTAGTGAACATAGAGTTTACCCAGTCCTTCTACAGCTTTCATAATACGCTGGGCTTTTCCTAGAGAATATCCAATGAACACTGAGGTTTTGTTGTTTTCCTGGTTTTTCAATACCCAGTTCTGAAGCTTATTATTAAGATCATCTACTTCCAGCCAGTTATAAATAGGAAGCCCAAAAGTACTTTCTGTAACAAATTCATTACACTTCACCAGTTCAAAAGGAGTGCTCAGACCATCTTCCTGAACTTTATAGTCTCCGGAAATGACAGTCACAAATCCTTTGTATTCTAATCTTATCTGTGCAGAACCAATAATATGTCCGGCAGGATGAAGCGAGACATTTACACCATTAATATTGGTCTTCTCACCATATTCAACGCTCTGGCATTCAATATCCTTTCCAATTCTTTGGTATAAAATAGGTTTGGTAAAATGGTGACAAAGATATTTCTTCATTCCCCAGCGGGCATGATCGGCATGTCCGTGAGTAATAATTGCCATATCTACAGGCCTCCAGGGGTCTATATAGAATTTTCCCTGAGGACAGTAAATTCCTTTTTTGGTAAATGTGATTAGCTTCAATGGTGTGATTGGTTTGTATAAAATGCTTCAAAAACTTAACCAATTTACAATAAACTGTTTATTTTTTTATAGTTCAAAGCTAAATATAATCGATGTTTTGATTGAAAATATGTAATTGGAAAATGAAGTCGTGCGGGTTTTTCAGTAGATTCTGTTTCTAAACGCATAAGGATTTTATCTACGATAAAATTGTAGACGGCTGATGATTGCCACTAATTCACGAATATTTTTGTTTGTTAATAACGCAATATGTCATTCCGTAGGAATCTAAACTATGTGTTAAATTCCCAATGTAAAAAGCAAAAATTTTATGAATCATACTATTTATTAAGTTTTGGCTAAAGCCAATGGAATTTGGGTTATTTAAATAAATGAGCTAAAGTCTGTTTCTATTGAATTCTCATTTAGAGAACTCTGAATCATATAGAGAAAAAAATAAGCTGCTTCATCTTGAAACAGCTTGTTTTGTTATTTTGCATTTAACACTTCATTTACATACTCAATCCATTGATGTTCCGGAATGGTTGTATCTATAAAATAATCCGGTTGAATTCCTTTTCCGTCTATGGCCATGTCCGGAATACGGAAGCTTTTTGAGAGGCTGTACCCGAATTTGATATCGTTGCATGGAGAAGTAACGTAATACATATTTGAAATATCCAGCACTCCAGCAGTTGTTGTTCCAAAAAGTTTAACCTTTTTACTTTGTTTTGAGGCCAGTAAAAATTCTTCAGCAGTACTTCCGTTTCCTTTATTGATAATGATTCCTACGTTTTTCGGATAAGGATAAATGGTATCAAGTTTATCAATGCCTACTGTGTTGTCATCCTCCTGTAAAGAAACAAACTGTCCTAATTTTGCATTTAATTTATCGTAAGATTTTTTCAGAAACTCTCTGTCTTCTTTTGATATTCCATATTTTTCATAGTTCTCATAAAGAAACATCATTCTTTGATTATTCAGTTTGGTAGAATAAAATTGTGTTCTGACAGTTCTGATAGGGTTGGTATAAAGATAGGGGGTGATATTCTTATAACTGGAATCATTTCCGCCACCGTTGTTCCGGATATCAATAATCAGATTTTCAGTGCTTTCAATTTTTGTTTTATTAGCTGCAATTACACTGTCAATATTTTTTTTCAAGGCTCCGTTAAAAGAGGGAATTCTCAAAAGAAGGGTCGTCTTATTCAGCTCTTTTAAAAAAGGTTTCTGGGCCATAGCTGCTTCATAATAGGTTTCAACTCCTTCTTCACGCTCAAACTTCGGAGAAATTCTTTTTAGGGTAAAATCTCCGATTTCCAGATAATTTTTGCCCACAAAATGAATATTATTCACCTCCTGTCTGGTTTTATCTCTTACATAAAAAACACCTGTTGTTTTATCAGCATTGATGATCAGCTTTACTTCATTAGGTTTCCAATTTTCAGCACCTGACTTGATAATAAAGCCTTTGTAAGTATCTCCAAACTTTTTAATTCCTATAGTATAAGGAACAGTCTCCCAAATTCCTTCCAGGTCAGACTCTTTTTTAGATTGAATTTCTTTTTTAAACTTTTCAAGATCTACCTTTACAAGATCAGATTTTATTGTTTCCTTAGCCTGAGGTTGAGGCTGTGCCTGCTCTTTATTACTTTCTATTTTTGAAATTGAAAAATGGCCGGATCTGAAAAACTTCAGCCAATCATAAATTGTCTGGTTACATTCTGTATCTGATTTTACATTTCGTATTTTGTTAAGAAATTCATTATTGTGAGCCTGATAAGCCGGAACTCCTTTTTTATCAATAACATACTGAAAACCGGCATCATTTTCCTCGAATGTTTTTTTCACCCACTGATAATTACTTTCACATGTACAATTCTGGGCAAAGGTCCAGGCAGAAGATGTGACAAGAATTAAAACGAGTGTTTTAATTTTAATCATAAATTAGTTTTTATTTTTTGAAAGATACGAATCTCAACAATAATTCCAATTGCTCTATTATCTTATTTCACTTCTAAAAGGGAGCTTTTGAACAATAAAACAATGAGCTTTTGATATGGGATACTTAATTCAAATGAAGGAGTATCAAGAACTCTGAAGGAAAGATATTGGGTGCTATTACGTCTTCGGGCAGAACTCCAGAAAAGGATAAAGAAATTGCAGGTGCAATGGGTTAAATTTCAGATATTTGTAAGATGGAAAAGACTTCTGAGATCATATTTGATAAACTTGTGTATTCATGTGCTTTTGAGTCTTATAAAGGACATGAAGAATTTATTCCTGATCATTTTTTAGGATTTCAACTGTCGGGAGAAACGCATGCCTTCCATGAACAGGGCAAAACTGTAATTAAGGAAAATACAGTAGTTCTGGTAAGGAAAAATCAACTTATCAGGACGATGAAATATCCTTCAAAGAATGAAAAGTATCAGTTTCTTTCCATTACACTGGATACAGATACCCTCAGACAGTATTCTGCAGAAAATAAAATAATGGCAGATCTCCCATTTTCTGATCAGCAAAAACTGTTTTTTGAACCGGATGCTTTTTTTAAGACCTATTTTATGTCACTTATCCCTTATGTTGATAAAACAAAAGACATCCCGCCAAGATTGGCTGCATTAAAAGTAAAAGAAGCTATAGAACTTCTTCTGCAGAGTAATCCTGATGTAAAAAACCTCTTATTTGATTTCTCAGAACCTCATAAAATTGATCTGAAGGAATTTATGAATAAGAATTTTATGTTTAACGTATCTCTAGAATCTTTTGCCAAGCTTACAGGACGTAGTCTTTCCGGATTTAAGCGTGATTTTAATAAGCTCTTCAACATGAGTCCAAAACAATGGCTGAAAGAAAGAAGATTAAAGGAAGCCTATTATTTAATTAAAAATAAGGAAAAACGGCCGTCAGATATTTATCTGGACCTGGGGTTTGAAAATCTGTCTCATTTTTATTTTTCATTCAAACAGAAATTTGGAGTTACAACCACTGAAGTATAAGGTAAAAACACAATGAATATAGGCTACACCAGCTGCTGAAAATAAAAATATCAAATTTTATAATAGGCTGAAAAGACAAAAAGACACAGAGGTTTTACTTACCTTGTGAATAGTTTTAAGACATAAGAATATTCCGCTCAATATGGGATTTTCAGCAAACTTACACCTTATTTTTAGCCACGAATGCCTTTAGATTTGTAAAAGGATTTAGTAATAAATTAGATAATAATTAAATACTGAAGAACCAGAGAAAATAAAGTGAACTAAACGAATGCATAGAAACGAACTATTTCGTGTATCAGACTCTATTTTCTCTTTTGAATATCTGCCATTTAGAATTTTAAGCGTTAGGGCTTATTAAAGGTTTTAGCATGATTCAAAATGGTTCCTTCAGGATTGACCTAAATCCAAAGTTATGAAAACTTATTTTATTGGAATAGATATTTCCAAGGATACATTAGATGTTTGTATTTTAAATGATTCTGATGAGAAAGAGCTGGCATTTAAAGTTAGTAATACAGTTGAAGGTATAGAAGAAATGATAGCCTTAGCTTGCTGTTCTGAACAGGATTTCAGCCATCGATATTGTTTTGAAAATACGGGAAACTATGGACTTCTTTTAGCTAGTTTGTTGGAAGAAAGGCAACTTCTCTATTATCAGGTTCCGGCTTTGGAAATAAAGCTGAGCCAAGGTATTCAAAGAGGAAAGAATGACAAGGTTGATGCCTGGAGAATCGCCAGATATGCAAAAATGCATGAGCAGGAACTTATCCCTTCTGCACTTTCTGAAGAAGTACTTTTTACAATAAAAAATTTTCTTACTTACAGAAATTTTCTAATAAAAGTAAGGACTCAGTTTAAGAACGAAAAAAAGGCTTTTTATCAAGTGAGCAAAATAGCTGATGTAAGCTATGAAATGGAGGAAATAATCCAGCAAATAAAAGCTTTGGATGATAAAATTGCCTCGGTAGAAGAGAAAATAAAACAACAGATCTGTGAACAGGAAAGCTTAAATAAAAACTATGAGAAAATAACCAAAATAAAAGGAGTAGGTTTTCTAACAGCTGCTTATATGTTGGTATTAACTGATAATTTTAACAAGTTTCAGAATCCAAGGAAATTTAATTGTTATGCAGGGCTGGCTCCTTTTGAACATACATCAGGTTCAAGCATTAAAGGGAAAACACAAACTAGTAAGCTTAGAAACAGAAGAATAAAAACCGTCCTTTTCAGTGGTGCAAACTCAGCCATAATACACGACCAGGAGCTCAAAGCATACTATAAAAGAAAAAAAGACCAGGGAAAGGCTCATAATTCTATTATTAATGCGGTATGTTGCAAACTGATCTATAGAATATTTGCTGTGGTAAAAAGAGAGGAACCTTTTGTAAATTTAACAAGATATAATTTGCATATGTCTTAGAATACACGAATAAAAATCATTCGTGCATTCGTGGCGATTATTTTTTATGGGATTATATTTTCAGCTCGCAGCCTTTCAAATACTTCTGTAAAAGAATCTTCTGTACTTTTATATGCGGTAAATCCTAAGTTTCTGCTTTTTGACATATCACACATTACTTCAAGAGGTCTTCCAAGATCCAGATCGGTGTGCCATGCTGATGATAAACGGCTTAATCTGTTCTCTTTCAGACTGTATTTTTCTGCAATAGCTTCCCAGGTTTCCTGATCATTTTCCAGTTCTTTTTCCAGAGATCTTATGGTTCCGCTGAAACCTTCAGCCTCTATATCAAACCAGTCTGCCAGTCTTTTCCAAAGCCATTTCCATCGGAAAACATCTCCATTCGTAATATTGAACGCCTGATTCTTTGCAGCTCCCGTATCAGATGCCCAAACCAACTGTTTAGCCAGTATTTTAGCATCCGTTATATCAGACACCCCATTCCATTGTGCTTCTGATCCGGGCCAGATGAATTTTCTTCCTGTTTCTTTACAGATACTGGCATAGACTGCGAGGGTTGCAGCAATATTCATTAGGTTTCCAACAGCATATCCTACAACGGTATGAGGCCGGTGAATACTCCATGTAAAGCCATCTCTTTCTGAAGCTTTGTAAATTTCATCTTCCTGGGCATAATAGAAATTGGGAAGCGGAAGCCTAGGATGTTCTTCACGAACAGGAGTTTCCGGTAATATCCCATTCTGAACATAAGCTTCGAAAGGTCCCAGATAATGCTTCAGTCCGGTTACTAAAGCAACATGCTGAACCGATTTTTTAGGAGATAAAACGTTAAGAAGGTTTCTGACAAGAGCACTGTTGATCCGGATATTTTCTTCTTCGGTATCATTCCGCATCCAGGTTGTAAAATAAATATGAGTAGGAGAGAGGGCTGCCAATGCCTCAATCAGGCTGTTCTCATCCAGTAAATCAGCTTTGATAGAACGAAGGCCCGGGATATTCTCATTTGGGTTTCTTGACAGCCCATAGGTTGTCCAGCCCTGTGCAATAAGTTCTTCTGCAAGATTACTTCCTGTAATTCCGGTAGCACCAACTACCAATGCAGTTTTCTGTGTATTTTCCATAAGTATTGTAAAAATTCTCTGACAAAATTATGGACATACGTTTCCTTTTACACTTGATCTGGATCATGCATTTGAGTTGATCTGGATCAAGTATTATTCGGAAAATTCTTTTTACGGATTCTGCTGATGGTTTCCGGAGCCAGCCCAAGATAAGAAGCAATCAGATTATGAGGAACTCTTTTGATTATTTCCGGGTTTTTCCGGATCAATTGCAGGTATTTTTCCTCAGCAGTATAGCCATTGGACACAATAAGCCTGTAATCTTTCGTAACAAGACTGTTTTGATAAAGAATTCTGAAATAACGGTCCATGACAGGAATTTCCAGCATCATCTTCTCATAGTTTTCCAAAGTAATCATTAATATTTCCGTATCTTCTACAGCATCAATGTTTAAGACCGCTTTTTCCTGATGAATAAAACTGTTGAAATCTGAGATCCACCAGCCTTCAAAAGCAAACATATTGATGTGCTCATTTCCTTTCTCATCAGGGTAATAAGATTTCAATAATCCTTTGCTTACAAATGACAGACATTTACAGATATCTCCTTCCTGTAACAGATATTGTTTTTTCTTAAGCTTTTTTACAGTAAAAAAGGTCTGAATCAGGTTTTTCTGTTCAGCAGTCATCTCAACCTTATTCTGAATATGGGAAAGCAATACATCAAACATCCAACAAATTTTCCTCAAAAATAAGGCTTTCACCAGGAATTGAAGGTTTATTTTTCAAAATCGTAAAGGTTTATTCCTATCTTTCTGTCTTTGATTTTTACCACTCTGGTAGATAAAGGATAAAAAATAAATTCACCGGCACCATTGATTCTTGCATCTAAAAGATGTCCTGCTAAAGCGGTATAATCTTCTCTGCCTAAGGTAATATGCAAGTGAAGTACAGGATTTTCTTCTATCAAAGAAACATTTCCTGAGATATTGGTGACTTCCATCTGTTCCTTGAATGTTTTATCAACATATTTTTTTGTTTCAAAACTAAAAAATCTAAGTGTTGCTTCACTTACAGCCCCAATTCCTGTGACTTCGCCCGCCTGAATATTTTGGTTTTGAACAAAGTCCGTTAATGCTTCCACAATACTGGAATCATTTTTAAGGCTTACAATATACTTTCTTGCAGTCCAGTGATTTCCTTTAAAATTTTGTATTTCCATGATGATGTTTAATTAATTAGAATATGTTGGAAAATGCAAAGACTTGGGAATATTGTAAACAGTAATAAGTTCAAAATACAAGTATATTTCACCTTAACCCAATATATGATTCTCAGTAACCGTAATGCAATACACAAATGGTATGTGATATTTAACAATGGAATTAAGATTCTACAGAATGACAAGCATAAAATTATAGCCCATAGAAATTATTCGTGTATTATCGCGATAAAACATGTCTTTATATTCCCAACAATTACAGCTAATGCAGGAATCATGCTTTTCAATCTACATTTTAATGCTTTTTTAAAAAGAAAAAAGATCTTATTAATAGAAAATTAATAGTCATTTTACTAGTTAAAATCAGGGAAATTACGGAAATTTGCAGCAAATTAAAATCAATGAAGATTGTAGACCTCCAGCAATGGAACAGAAAGGAGCATTTTGAATTTTTCTCTCAAATGGCAAGCCCATACTTTGGCTTTACAACAGAAGTAGATTGTACAACAGCTTATGACAAAGCTAAAGAAAACGGATATTCTTTCTTTGCCTATTACTATCACAAGTCTATGATGGCTGTGAATACTGTTGAGGAATTAAAACTTAGAATTATTGATGGTCAGGTAGTTCAGTTTGATACTGTTCATGCCGGAAGCACCATTGGCAGACCTGATGGAACTTTTGGCTTTTCGTTTACTCCTTTTTCTGAGGATTTTGCAACTTTCAATGCCGCATTGCAGGAAGAAATAAAAGGAGTCCACAATTCGTCCGGGCTTAGATTAAGCAATGAGAGGCTGGGAAAAGATCACGTGAGACACACTACCATTCCCTGGAATTCGTTCAGCGCAATTCTTCATCCTACAGATTTTAACAATGGAGAATCTGTGCCAAAGATCTCTTTTGGTAAATTCAGTATCCGTGATGGCAGAAAATACATGCCGGTTTCCATTGAAGCTCACCATGGTCTTGCAGACGGTATTCACATTGCAAAATATCTGGAGGAGTTTCAGAGACAGCTTGACCTATAGGGTTTAGACTTGAAGATTCTTCTAATAATAGATCTTTCTTTTCTCAAGCTTCACAATCTTATCTTTTTCCATTTGTTTTATGGTTCTTATCACTGTTTCTACACGAAGTCCTACCAGTGAAGCAAGTTGCTGCCTTGTCAGAGGGATCTGGAAAGAATAGGGTGTTTTATCATCATGGTAGCTTTTCAGATAATCTAACATGAGTTTCAGCTTGGATACCGGATTCTGAAAGGACAGATTGTAGAACATAATGTACTTATAATACATTCTTTCTGCCAGGCATTGGTAAATATTCAGTGATATTTCCGGATTGCTTTGTATCAGGTTTAAAAAACTGGATTTTGGCATTCTGAAAACCAATGAATCCTCTATGGCAATGGCATTCATAGGATATGGCCGTTCTACAAACAAAAGAGATTCCCCAAAACTGTGACCATCAGAAAATATATTCTGAATAAATTCCTTTCCATCCTCAGTATAATTATTCAGCTTGATCTTTCCCTTTTCTATCTGATAATAGTACAGAGGCAAATCTTTTTCGTGGAAAATAACTTCTCCTGCTTTAAAATTTTTTGTTTCTGCCCCAAATGAAATTAATAAATTTTCAACGATCATATCTGTGATTTATTTATTAGTTAAAATTTTATGAACCTTTGTAAATACACATTTTTTTCATCATTTAAATACTATAATTAAGTTCAGAGTTTTAAAAGAATAAAGAAACGTTTATTTCAGTCATTAACCATGAAATAAGGTACCATTCAGATACCACAAATATTTATTTTGATGATGTTATATTTTTAAAACTATTGATTTGGATCATAAAAAGAGAACCGGGTAACCTCCTATATTTATCTCAGGCAAAAAAAGATGATAAACGGGCTGATAAAAGCGTTTGTGATATTTTACCGAAAAGCATAACGTGGTATGTATGTGGTACTCTGTTTTAATAGAATTTTAATCATTTTTTATTTCTTTGCCCTATATAAAAATGAATGGAAATTCATATGTATGAATTTTTAACCTGATCACTTAGTAAATACTGCTTGGAGTGTACATATTGTTGAATATTATTTATAAAAAATAAAGAGATTTTGAATGTGTGAAAATTATTTTATTCCCATGTAATTATTTATAAAACAAGGGTTTGTAAAAATAAAAAAGATTTCATACTGGTATACAAAGGATGTATATCAGAAATGAGTAGAGATGAGAACGTATTATGAAAAATAAAAAAACTGAACCGAACTTAGAGGATTTGAATCAGAAGATTCTTGTACAAGATGAAATTATGGCTTTAGCTAAAGCAAATTCTCCCCGTCTGCTTAACAAATTCAGATTGGTCTATCCGGATTTTTTCGACAAGTTATCTGCTATACAGCCTGGTCTTAAAAATTCCGAACTGATCTTTTGTATTTATCTTAAGCTCAATATGACGACAAAAGAAATAGCTACCTGTATTTTTGTCACACCCAAAGCGATACAAAACCGGAAAAACAGAATCAGAAAGAAACTCAATATTCCATCTGAATTAGATATTTACAAATGGTTTAATGAAAATTAAACCATTTTTTGTTTTTAAACTTCAATGACAGCTTTCTCCAAATCATGATAAAGTAGTATTTTCCAACTGTCTGCTCTGGCTTCACTTTCCCATAAAATTCTTAATTGCATTGCTTTTCTGCCATCAAAATCACTCTTGTAAGCCAAATGATATTTTAAATAAGACGCCTGAGGGAGATCATCTGCACCATAGAACACGGTTTCTTCATTCTCTGTGATCCAGAAAACCTGCATAAATGGAGTATGCCCACCCACGACTTCATATGATATTTCACTGGTAATCTGTCCCTTATCTTCATTCATCCAGATGATATTCGGTAACTGAATCAGTTGTTCCAAAATATTGAAATCAAAAGAAGGATTTCCTTTATTTTCCATTGCAAAATCCAGTTCACGTTTCTGGATATAGATCTGTGCATTGGGAAAAGTCGCCTCATAGCCATTATCGGTAAGTTTTACTGCACCATCAATGTGATCTTTATGGAGATGGGAGAGTAAGAGTTTGGTAACCTGTTCAGGTTGTATATTCTCTCTTTCCAGAATTTTCATCACCACAGATTGGCCTTCTTCATTTTTCCATCCAATACCTGCATCTAAAAGGATATAATCATTTTCAGTAATGATAAGAAAGGGCTGAACAGACATTTTAATGCCGGAAACAGTATTAAAGTTTTCGTTTGTTAAAAGTGTAAAATCTTTGGTTTTGCTGGCTGAAAAATTGCCTTCTTTAAGTGGTATGATTTTCATTCTGCAAATTTCCTGAATATTTCCAATATCCGAAAGGTTTTTCATCAATACCTAACATCGGCAGAAACAATGGAAACTGCTACCAATTATTCAGACCATTTTCCAATGCTTTCTCATAATTTTCCATATCAAAAGAATAGAGATCAGGAGATCTGTGAGCTCCTACACGTCTTTGCTCATCAAGTTTTTTTAAAACATTTAAGTTTTTGATCTTTCTGTAGAAGTTGCCTCGGTTAAGCGGCTTGCCTAATATCGCTTCATATAGTTTCTGTAGCTCAGGAAGGGTGAATTTTTCAGGCATAAGATTGTATCCGATTGGTTTGGAAGAAATCTTTTCCCGCAGGGTAAGCAATGCCTTTTCAATAATTTCACGGTGATCCATCCCAAATTCAATTTCAGGTAACTGGCGGAGATAAACCCATTCACAGGCTTCACTCACATCATCAGCTATGGGATTGATTTCAGAGGAATTATAAAGCGCATAATATCCCACAGAAACAAAACGCTGTTTTTGAAAAAGAGTTTCATCAAATTCCTCAAAATACAGCTGACTCCTGTTTTTTCTTCCAAAAACACCAAATTCTTCCAGGAATACATCAGTAACACCTGCACGGTCTTCCAGTACTCTTACTACTGCTTCATCCAGATCGTCATCTCTCCTTACATAGCCACCGGGCAGCAGCCACTGTTTTCTGTAATTCATTTTCACCAGCAATACTTTAAGCTCATTCTGATCAAAACCAAAAACAACCGGGTCTACTGAAATATGAGGAAGATAAAGTTCTTTTGCTTCAGCAGATTTCTGTAAGATCTGTTCCCTGGAATCCATATAATCCATAAAAATAAAATGTGTTACTACAAATGTAAAGATAAAATCGGATAATATTTTAAAAAACTCTTTACTGAAGCAGACTGTAAGCAAAACATTCTATAATACTAACAGCTTAAATCAATTATAATACTCTCCCTTTTTTATGAAAATCCCTACCTTTGAAGCCATTAAAAAGTATATCCAACTATTTAAATCATCAGGATATATTTCTATTCAATAAAAATTTTAAGATGCAGGTGAATTCTACCAACGGTATTTCCAGAACAGTGGTGTGGTTAATGGCTATTATTTCAGGACTTGTAGTAGCCAACAATTATTATAATCAGCCTTTACTGGCCCTGATCTCGGAGGACCTTAATGTCTCAGAAGCTGCAGCCAGTAAAATTTCTGTACTTACTCAAATAGGCTATGCACTGGGATTGTTACTGATCGTGCCGCTTGGAGATAAGTTTTTCCGTAAGAAATTAATTCTGATTGATCTTTTTCTTGTTTTTGGATCTCTGCTGTGGATGACCTTTGCTAACCAGCTGTGGATGTTGTATGCTGCCAGTTTATTGATTGGAGCTACTTCTGTAATTCCGCAACTCTTTGTTCCTATTGCAGCAGAACTTTCCTCAGATAAAGAAAAATCGGCCAATATCGGACTGGTGATGTCCGGACTTTTATTAGGGATCCTTCTTTCCCGTTTCATTGGAGGAATTGTAGGAGAAGTCTGGGGATGGAGAGCCATGTTCGGAATTGCTGCGGGATTGATGATTTTAGTCTGGTTAGCCGTTTACAAAATGCTTCCGGA
Organism: Chryseobacterium sp. MYb328; assembly: GCF_037572595.1. NCBI lineage: Bacteria > Pseudomonadati > Bacteroidota > Flavobacteriia > Flavobacteriales > Weeksellaceae > Chryseobacterium > Chryseobacterium sp. MYb328. Next base: position 47,750 of record NZ_JBBGZQ010000020.1, read on the forward strand.
GCTGCAGCCAAACTTCAAAGGTACCTATAAAGAATTAATGCGTTCCGTTGCTCATCTTGCCAAAACACAGCCTATTCTTCAGCTGGCATCTTTCCGTGGAGCTATGGCTTTCGGATCTATGTGTGCTTTATTTACGACATTGGTTTTCCATATGGAGAAACCGCCTTTTAATGCAGGTTCATCTGTGGTAGGAAGTTTTGGTCTTGCAGGAGCAGTAGGAGCATTGGCTGCAGCTAAAGTAGGGAAGCTTCAGAAATACATGGATATCAACCGTATTATACTGTATTCATTATTAATTCTCATAGGAAGCTGGGGATTCACTTATTTTGGAGGAGAAACCTATTGGGGATTGGTTGTAGGAGTAATCCTTGTAGACCTAGGAGTACAATCCAGCCATATTATGAATCAGACCAATTACTTTTTAATTAAATCAAATGCAGTTAACAGACTGAATACAGTCTATATGGTTTCTTATTTCATTGGAGGATCGCTGGGAACATGGCTGGCTTCCGTAGCCTGGCAGAAAGCACAATGGACAGGCGTTTGTGCGGTAGGAACTGCGTTTGGTATTTTAGCTTTGATTGCTCATGTTCTGTTTTGTAATAAAGTCAGTAAATCTTAAAAAAAGATACAGCGAAGATGAAGTTGCGTCTTTGTCTATTCCCAACAACTTCAAATAATAATTAAGGAACTTTATAAAATGACTTTTAGCATATTTTCAATATTGCAGGTGTTATTTAATGCATAATTAATTAAAAAAGCAATACTTTTAAGCAGTGAATTAGTTGAAAGAATTTTTAGTTGCATTAAATAAAGAACTTTTATTGAAACATAATGACAACTAAACCGTTACACAATTTCCATATTCCTGTGATGGGACTGGCTTATACTATAGACAGCCCAATCCGCGTTGCACAATATGGAATTTCTTCTGTGATTTCCATCATTGATGATGAGATTCTGGAAAAAATGAAAAACTTTTACAACAAAAAGTTTAATCTTGATTATTCAGGAATCTCAACAAAAACAGAGGATTACAGAGCCAAAAGGATTACTGCTTATCTGGACATGGTAGATGATATCGTGAATGAAAAATTCGAATCTTTCAAACAGGATATCAGTAAGAATAAAGAAGCCCTGAAAGACTTTGTGGCAATGTTACCCAATACTTCAGATCTGAAGAGCAGCCTTCAAAACCTTATTGTTCAAAAAGATAACTGGGGCGAGACTATCAAAAACTTTATTGAAACAAACCTTATACCGGGAAGTATTGACGTCAATATCATGACGAAAGTTGATAAAGACAATTATAAAAAGAATGAGCAGCTTCCTGTAATGTACAACGATGCCCATGCTTCACTCCGGGGATTTGCAAAGAGTAAATTATCTTCCTCTATGGTTCTTTCTGCCGGGATGAATCCACGCCTGTACAGCTATATGGAAGAATTCAATGATTTTTTTCCTGATGAAAACGGAATTCTGAAAAAGAAAATTATTCTTAAAGTGAGCGATTTTCGTTCTGCTATGATTCAGGGAAACTTCCTGGCTAAAAAAGGATTATGGGTTTCAGAATACAGGATAGAATCCGGATTAAACTGTGGTGGCCACGCATTTGCCACAGAAGGAATGCTTTTAGGACCTATTATGGAAGAATTCAGACAGAAAAAGAATGATCTGATCCAGTCTGCCCATACATTAATGAGCAATGCTCTAGCACAAAAAGGTAAACCCGCTGTCTCCAAACCTTTAGAAATGAAAATTACCGTACAGGGCGGGGTAGGAACTTCTGAAGAACATGAATTTTTACTGGCCCATTATAATGTAGACAGTGTAGGATGGGGATCTCCCTTTTTATTGGTTCCTGAAGCCACTTCTGTAGATACCGAAACCAGAAATCTTCTTTTAAAGGCTAAAGAAAAAGATTTTTACCTGAGTCAGATTTCTCCTTTGGGTGTTCCTTTCAATACGATAAAGGGAACTTCCAACGAATTACTAAAAGAGCAGAAAGAGGCTAAGGGAAAATACGGAAGCTCATGCCCGAAGAAACTATTGGCATTAAGCAAAGAATATTCTCCCGAAGGAACCTGTACAGCCTCCCGAAAATACCAGGATATTAAACTAAGTGAACTTTACACTCAGAAAGAGTCTCTCTCCACAGAAGAATTTGAGAAGAAAAAAACTGAAATTACAGATAAAGCCTGTCTTTGTGTAGGACTTGTGAACGCGGCTTATATGGAACAGGGAATGGAGATCAAAGGAGAAAAACAAGGGGTTGTCATCTGTCCGGGCCCGAATATCGCATTTTTTGACAAAGAAGTTTCTCTTTTGGAAATGGTCAAGCATATTTATGGAAACACCAACATTCTGCCTGATAACAACCGTCCCAATATGTTTATTAATGAGCTAAAAATGTATATAGACTATCTGAAAAAGGAAATAGCAGACACTTCTGTACAAATTACCCAATCTCAAACCAAAAAATGGAATGCATTCAAAAAGAATATGCTGGAGGGAGTAGAATATTATCATCATCTTTTTAATACATCATCTTTCTTCAAACAGGGATTAGAGACAATTAATCACCAGCTTCAAGAATATACACAAATGCTTACAGTACTTGAAATTCCTCAGACTGAAAAGTAGTTACAGCATGTTGGTAAACGCAAAGACGCAAGTTTTTTAATCAATAATATGGTAAAAAATATCTTTGTTACTCTTGCTGAAAATCTTTGATTTTCTATTGCCTTAAAATACACGTATACAGATAAAACTTGCACCTTTGCGTCAATCCAACAATTACAGCAGAACAGTCTTATATTAGGCTGTTTTTTAGTATAGCGTTCTACAAAATAAACGAGTAAGCATCGGCTTTTTCATTTATATTAACTATAGATTATATGGCTATTTTGAATAGTGAGGAAGGATAATATTCGCTACCTTAGATCTCAGTTAGTAAAATTATTTTTATGGAAAAAAGAAAGATTAAAAATACTGATTTAGAAGTGGTTCCTATTAATTTTGGAGGAAATGTTTTCGGATGGACACTGGATGAAAAACAATCCTTTGATATACTGGATCAGTTTACAGAGGCAGGATTCAATTTTATAGATACGGCAGATACGTATTCATGGTGGGTAAACGGAAGAGGCGGACAATCTGAAGAGATCATTGGAAAATGGATGAAAAGCCGTAATAACCGCAAGGATATTGTTCTGGCCACCAAAGTAGGTTCTGAAACCAAAGAACATGGCTATGATATCAGTAAAAAGCATATTCTGAAATCAGTGGATGAATCTCTGCAAAGACTTCAGACAGATCATATCGATCTTTATTATACGCATTTTGACGATCATACCACTCCCGTAGAAGAAACTCTTGCTGCCTATGATGAAATTATTAAAGCCGGAAAAGTGCGCTATATTGCAGCATCCAATCTTTCTCCGGAACGTTTAAAGGCATCCTTTGAAGCTTCTGAAAAGAACAATCTGCCTAAATATGTCGCACTACAGCCTCATTACAACCTATTGGAAAGAGAAGGATTTGAGAAGAACTACGCTCCTTTGGTAGAAGAATTTGATCTTAGTGTGTTTTCTTACTGGTCTCTTGCTGCAGGCTTCCTAACCGGAAAATACCGTGATGAAGCAGATCTTGCCAAAAGTGCAAGGGGGGAAGGCGTAAGAAAATATTTAAATACAAAAGGGCTTGGTGTATTAAAAGCATTGGATCAGGTGAGTGAAAAGCATCACAGTAACCAGGGAACTGTTGCTCTGTCATGGCTGTTATCCAATCCACTAGTTACCGCTCCAATTGTAAGTGCAACAAGTTCTTCACAGCTTCAAACATTATTCAATGTACCGAAGCTTGTGTTGGATCAGGAAGATATTGATTTGCTTAATCAAGTGAGTCTTTAATTTCAACCTTTCATTATTAGATAAAAAATAAATCCGTTCAGTATTTGAACGGATTTATTTTTTATCTAAATATTATAGTCATTTGGAGAGGTAATTATATCTTAATCCGAATACTCTTTCAACAGCTGTCTATAACTCATCAGAATAGAAGATTTGGAAATAAATCCGATAAAATCATTATTCTTGTTCACAACAGGAAGATTCCACACACCGGTGTCATCAAAAGTCTGAAGAATTTCCAGCGGTTTATTTTCAGGATAAACTATTGCCGGCGGAGTCTTCATGATTTGAGCAACCGTTTGTGAAGTATCCATTTCTTTGTTAAAAAGATAAGGCCTCACATCATCCAGTGTTAAAACACCTTTTAATGCTTTGGTATCATCCACTATGGCAAAAATATTTTTATTGCCATTCTTTACCAGTTCAAAAAGTTCTGTTACAGAAGCATTTTCCTGAATAGTCTGAGAATATTTATCAATAAAATCTTCTGTTCTTAAGGCAAAAAGCAGGTTTTTATCATGTTTATTGGTAAAAATTTTGCCTTCATCGGCAAGAGATTTCAGCTCCGGAGAAATAGGAGAGAACCATTTGGCGATAAGGTAAGAAATGATGGAAACAATCATCAGCGGGATAAAAAGATCATATCCGAAGCTGGATTCTGCAATCAGAAATATGGCTGTAAGCGGAGCATACATCACACCACTCATGGCTCCTGCCATTCCTACCAGTACAAGATTGGTAACCGGAACATCCGTAAATCCAATATGCTGACATACCAATGCAAATAAATATCCCACTGTTCCGCCTGCAAAAAGGGAAGGAGCAAAATTTCCTCCGTTTCCGCCACTGAATATTGTAAATGACGTAGCAAATGCTTTTAATAATAATACCAGGACTAAGAATATAATAATCGTCCAGTCACCAATTTCAAAGTATCTGAAGAGACTGTTTTCAATAATAGAATGGGTATTTCCGTTGGTAAAAGCTTTCACTGTATCATAGCCTTCTCCGAATAAAGGCGGAAACAATACACAAAGCAGAGACAGTACAGCACCCCCAAACATTGCTTTACGCATTTTTGAAAGCTGAAGTCCTTTTATAAAATGTTCCACTTTTTGAGAGATAATCACAAAATACCGGGCATAAAGCCCCGTTACAAGACCTAAAATAAGATAATATGGTAGATTTTTATAGTTAAAAGCTTCTCTGGTATAAAATCTGAAAAGAACATCTTCCTGAAGTAATACCCTTGATAAAAGACTTCCGCAAACCGCAGCAACCACCAATGGAATAAAGTCTGTAAAAACAACTCCGGTCAACAGAATTTCAAAGGCAAACATGATTCCGGCAATAGGAGCATTGAAGGCAGATGCAATTCCGGCAGTGGCTCCGGCAGCCAGCAATAATGTACGTTCTTTATAATTAAGTCTGTAAGTCTGTGCGTAATTGGATCCTATGGCCGCTCCGGTAACAGCAATGGGACTTTCCAATCCTGCAGACCCCCCTAATCCAACGGTGACTGCACTTTGAATCACCTGTGAATACATTTTTACAGAGGCTACAATACTTGAGTTTTGGGCAATTTCATAAAGAATAGCTCCAATACCTTTCCGATCCTGTCCTTTGAATAAGGTAAGAACTATCATCGTGGTTAAAACAATTCCTAAAAAAGGAAAAACGATATAGAATAGGATCTGATATTCAAAATGAACTTTATTGGTAATGAAATAATGAATATTATGTACCAATGTCTTCAAAATAACTCCAGCCAATCCTGCTGTACATCCTACAAGAATTCCGGAAAGCACAAGAAACTGGTTCCGGCTCAGTCTGTTGTTCAGCCAATGCAGAATAAGCTCATAACTGCGGGCTTTTTCCAGTCCATATTTCTGGAAATCTCTTTTAAATTTTAGAAAGCTTAGGTACTTTTTTTTGTTGTGAATTTTCACCTGGGAAGAATTTTAATGCGGGCTTCAATTTGAAACAGCTGTGTAAATTTATGCTTTTTTTTCAACTTATAAACTATCAACATCACGATGGAATAGGATAGCCTATGAAGCAGACTCCTGATATTTTTTTTTCAAATCACTGATAAAATAAGATGGTGTAATTCCTGTCTCCTTTTTAAAGATAACAGCAAAAACCTCCCTTGAAGAGAACCCACAGGCTTCTGCCAAATAACTTATCTTATATTCCCTATAAATGGGATTTTCGTAGAGTTTGGTAGTAATATAGTTGATTCTAAGGCTATTGATGTAATTGTTGTAATTTTTTCCCTTGTATTGTTTAATGACTTCAGATAGGTATCTCGTATTGGTCCCTAAGTCATTGGCAAGAGAGGTAAGGCTTACATCATTTTTAATGAACTTCTGGGACTTTTCAAATTTCTCCAACTTCAGGAATAGGATATTCATTGTTTCATCTGTAATTCCAATTCCTTTCTCAGCAATTGAAGATGATTCATTTTTTTCTGTAAGGCTATTTTTTTGGTTTGCCAGACGCCTAACAATTTCTTCATATTTTACCTTATGCTTCCTTTGATTTCTATTCCAAAGGAAAAGCCCAACACCAAGAATTATGATAAGTATTCCGATCAAAAGTAATATAATTCTCCTTGTGTTAGTAGTATGGATGTGATCTTTTTCTTTCATCATTTTTGTCACCGGAATACTAATTATTTTCTTTTCTGCATTTACAAGACTGTCATTAAGCTTGGAATAGAGATTCATATATTTCGTGGAAGCAGCTTTCTCTCCAAGTTCTACATATGATTTAAAGTAAACTTCATAGATATCCCGACGGATATAAGGTGAACTTACCTGCTTTTCTAATTTTTCTGCTGTAATGGCATATTGTATAGATCTATCATATTTCTTCTGATCATAATAAAACCAGGCAAACTCATTATATATTGTTACTTCAAGATTTTTATCAGAAGTATTTTCTTTATTCTGAAAAATTTTTAAGGCTTTTGAAAAGTAGATTTCCGCATCTTTAAGCCTATGAGAGGCAACACTTGTCTTTCCCAGATTGATATAAGATAAAGCAAGAATATGGTATCTTTTTGAAGCAAAGTTTTCATCATCATTGATTTTCATTGCACTTGCCAAACTCATTTTTTGATAGTGAATGACAGAATCAATGGGCATATTCACATGTGCTGCATAAGAGCCCATTCCAATATAAGTTATAGCTTTCAGGTAATTTCTATCGTTGGTTGACTTTATTCTATCTGTTATCTTTAAAGCTTTCTTGAATTCCTTGATGCTTTCATCATTGAGACCTAGTTCAGTATATGCTGAAGCCTTTAACCGATAGGTATTTGATAATACAATGTCATTTTTTGTTTCCATGGCCAGTTTTTCAACTTCTTCACCCATGTCTAGGATTTTCTTGAAATTACCCGTATCAAAATACCTCGCCATAAGAAGCGAGCCGCTTTCTAACATTCCATTCTTATATCCCATATTCTTAGAAGTACGAAAAATATCATTGGAAATAGCTATAGCCTGGTCAGGAGCAGTCCAAGATAAGTTCTTTACCTTTTCTATTTTAAAGTCAATCTGTGATGTAGTAAGCAAGGTATCGGATGACTGAGCATTGAAAATTCCGAAAATCAAACTACAGAAAAAGAGAATCGTGTTTTTCATCGAGTGTATTTTTTGAGCCCGCAAGAAAGTACTAATTTAACAATAAACATTAAAATAAGTGTAATATTTTCGGAAAACATTAAACAAAACACTGACGTAATCCACTATAAAACAATAATATATATCATTTTTCTTCCTAAACAAAAAACGTTGCATATTCAGAAAACATAACACCTACCATTTGTTCATTCTTTCATAAAAATCTAACATTACACCAGAAAAAAATAGGGTGATGCTGAAATATATAAAGGAAAAGAGACAATTGAGTAATGATGAGATGGAGTACGAGAAAAGTCTTTATTTCGATATTTACACTCTCGTATTGGTTTTTATTCTCGGATGCAATGTCATTCTTAATTTATTCTTTCTCTATGAACCAATCTATGCAGGAATTTTCTTTACCATAGCTCTCTTCATGCTGTGTACACTGTTGTGGCCAGATAGGATACGTTTCAACAAACATCTTCTAACCCTATTATTCTGGTTTTTAGGTTTAATGATTTTCTATTGTGATACCATCAGCGGAAATGAAGCCATGAACTATCTTTCCTACATATCAGTTACCATAGCTATTGCATTTTTTTTCGATTATGATAAGGATAAATATATCATATTTGTGCTGATAGGCACTTATATCATATTTTTTTTAATAAACATCATTACTGATTATTCTATATTTCCAACTCTCCAACAGCATTTTTCGCCTTTAGAATTATGGTACATTCGTGTCTATAAAGCTCTTGAAATCTCCTTTTGTACCTACGTAGGAATGCATATCATCCATAGAAAAGAAAGAATAATTATAAAATATTATATAGAAAAAGAAAGGTTGAATGATTTCATCAAAAAGACAGACAGAATTAGTTCTTCAAATGAGTTATATGAACTGGCAATGAGCAAGAATTCACTATTTATCACCTATTTCAAATCCGAGTTTCCTGACTTCTTTGAGAAAATCCTGTATACATGCCCTAGCTTGATTTCATCGGAATTAGAAATCTGTGCTTTACTTAAATTAAATCTCAGTACAAAAGAAATTGCAATAGCCACTAATGCAACCATTCGTGCTGTGGAAAATAAAAAATACAGAATACGTAAGAAATTCAACCTTACTTCAGAAACAGATTTGAATTTGCATATAATTAATTCTTTTTAATAATATATTAATTTTCAACATGTTAAAACAAACAAGTAGATGTGAGTACCCCTGAAAGTAGATATGGAGACCTATTTTTTACGATTCCTTCTCAGTTCGTTTTAATATTGCAGTGGATTTAAGAAATCAATTGAGTCTTTCTTAAAATCAAAACACAAATGTCATTTATAAGTGCTGGGGATAAACTCCTCAGCCCCCTTTTGGGGAGCATGACTGGAAGCAAACATAAACTTAAAATACTATAAAAATGAAAAAAATTAATTTAATTACTATTCTGTTGGGAGCTTTTACATTCGCTCAGGTTGGAATTAATACATCCAGTCCGCAAGGTACATTTCATGTAGATGGAGCCAAAGATAATCCATCTGTAGATAATCCCTCTAACCTTCAGCAGAGTAATGATTTTATTGTGATGCCCAATGGAAATATAGGAGTAGGCACCACAACTCCTAATGCCTATGCTAAAATGGATATATTGGCCAGTGATAAAGGTATTCTTGCGCCAAGAGTTAATCTTCAGAGCATTACTTATGATTTGAATGCAGATAGTGATAATAATGTATCAAACCAACCAGCAGGGCTGCTCGTTTATAACACAGGTAGCAGTCTGGAAGCGGGATATTATTTCTGGAATGGCTCTGAATGGAGGTTATTTTCAAACGTAGGCGGAAATAATGGAAGCATTACTTCTTATGCACAGGTAAATTTTGAACATTATGCCACTACCGGAACAGGAGCTGGTCCTAATGGGGGATTAGCAACCATTTTACCAGGAGGTGTCAATATTGCTAGAGTAAAAAGACTTCATGAATCTGTATTCAGGATTGATTTTCTGGTGCCATTTAAGGATGGTAATTATATTGTTTCTGGTGCCTTATGGGAACCTAGACAATGGAATCGTGATAATGCCCAGCCATTTTTGTATGCTCCAAATCTTGTAAGTCAAAGCGGTGCAGTTTTAGCCACAGCAATTGCCAACGATACGGATACCAACCCTACAAATCCTACAAACACATCTTATAATCTCGCTCCAAGGCAATCCATACAACGAGAGGGGTTTGATGTATGGATAGTAAAATATCCAACCCATTTTTATATTGTAGAAGGAATAGGAGCATTTCCACTTGCCGGTGCAGCTCTAAGTATCACCAGATAAAATCAATCTATTTTATAGTTAACTAAAAAGAGTCTTCCAAATGGAGGGCTTTTGTTTTTAAGTGTCCGTTCTGAAATAAGTTAAAAATTGAACAGATTAATGATAATCTTTAACGAGCTTCATCCACTATTTCTAAAATTCCGGCTGCAATCCAAACCAATCGCTTTGAAGAAATAGAGTTGTTGTTTTATCAAAGTTTAGGAAGATCCGTTTTCTGTATTTCTTTTCAGATAAAGGATTATCCTGATGACTATTGCAGAAAAATACAAGATTAATATTGTAGATACTGTCCCTCATTTTGTATTGGCTTCTGAAAAATTTGTTTCTATTATTCCCGGTGCCAGTAAACCGAACCAGGTACAGGATAGTGTGAAAGCAGAAGGCCTGATCTATGAAAAGGCCCAAGTCCCTTTTTAGTCCCTTTTATTCTCAAGATTATTTATTTGACGTTCAAAATTTCTTCAAAATTTAATCTTAGATTTATCGCATGAAAATTCTAATTGTTGAAGACGAAGCAGAACTCTCCAAAAGTATTTCCGAATATTTATCTTTGGAAAATTACCTCTGTGAAAATGCAGTTACCTTCAGTGAAGCCATAAATAAAATAGAAATGTTCGACTATGACTGTATCTTACTGGATATTATGCTTCCTGATGGGAATGGTCTTAAGATTCTGGAGGAATTAAAAAAGCGAAATAAGGAGGATGGTGTTATTATTATTTCTGCCAAAAATGCTCTGGATGACAAGATTGAAGGTCTGAAGCTGGGAGCTGATGATTATCTTACCAAGCCTTTTCACCTTTCTGAGCTTATGGCAAGGGTGTATTCCATTATCCGTAGAAAGCAGTTCAGCAGTTCTAATGTGGTCAGACAAAATGAACTTCAGATCGACCTTCTGGCGAAAACGGTAGCCGTGAATGATGAAACTGTTTCTTTAACCAAAAAAGAATTTGACCTTTTAATCTATTTTATAGGAAATAAAAACAAAGTAATCTCTAAAAGTACACTGGCAGAACATCTTTCCGGTGATTTTGCTGATATGCTTGATAATCATGATTTTGTATACGCCCATGTGAAAAACCTTAAGAAAAAACTATATGATGCAGGTTGTGAACATTATTTGAAGACTGTATATGGAACGGGGTATAAATGGGAAGCGTAGGTTAGAAAGTATATTCCTGCTATGATTGAAAGGATACAGATGACAGTCTATTTTCAAATTTTTACCCCTTAAATAAAATGCTAAATTGCAAAGAGTAAAAACGATTCAAACGATCAGCTTTAAACCTTGAACCATACAATTTGAAACCTCTACTAAGCAAAACCACCAAACCTTTTATTATCTATGTACTTATTGTTCTGATGATAAGTATTCCCGTGTATTATTTTGTAGTGGACTCCATTTGGCAGAATGAACTGGATGAGCATAATCAGATTATTGTAGAGAAAACGGCTTATAAATTCAATCATTTAAAGCTTTCTGATGAAAATCTGGAACGGAGTATCGATCTTTGGAACCATATTCAGCCCGAAACAGATATTGAAAGAATCACCCAGAACCAGATAAGGAAAGACAGCGTTTATATTTCGGAAAAACATCTGCCATTTATTTCCGAACAAAAAAAAGAACGCTACCGATGCCTGAAAAAGGTCGTGTATATCCATGGAAAACCTTATCTGTTTACAGTAGAGACCAATATTGAAGAGTCTCATGAAACAATTGGTATCATTGCGATGATCACGATATTCTTCTTTGTGGTCATTTTGGTAGGGCTTCTTTACCTGAACAGGAAGTTTTCTGCATCCATCTGGAAACCTTTCAGGGATACGCTTAATCAGCTCAAAACTTTTAACCTTAACAATCAAAGTAAAATTGAATTTCCAACTTCTGACACTATGGAATTTCAAGAGCTGAATCAATCTGTTCAAAAGCTGATAGAACGTAATATCTCTGTCTATAAAAGCCAGAAAGAGTTTACTGAAAATGCATCCCATGAACTGCAGACTCCATTAGCTATCATTAAAAATAAACTGGATCTTTTGCTACAGGATCAGGATCTTACTGAAAAACAGTATGAGATTGTTGAGGATATGAACAAAGCACTTACAAGAAGTTCCCGTATTAATAAAAATCTGTTATTACTTGCTAAAATAGATAATCATCAGTTTGATAATTCTGAAACTATTTCATTTGACCAGATGCTTCTTCAAAGTATTGATATTCTTGAGGAACATTTTGAACAGAAAAACATATCTGTAGAGAAAAATATAATCCCTATTAAGGTAAATGGAAACAGCAGCCTTACAGAGATTATGATAAATAATCTTATCATCAATGCGATCCGCCATACTGCTTTTGGAGGCACAATTTCTATTCAATTAACGAATTCTGTGTTCGAAGTTTCTAATTCAGGAACTCAACAGCTGAATGGAGAATTATTATTTAAAAGGTTTTCAAAATTATCTGCGGATACTAATGGAAGCGGACTTGGTTTATCTATTATCCAGGAAATCTGCAAATTTCATCACTGGACAATCAATTACAGATTCGAAAATGGGCATCATATTTTTTCTGTTAGTTTATTATTTTCTTAACATTTAAATTTAAAAAATTCAAAATTAATTCTAAATCGGAGGGCATCTTTGTACTGAAAATATTAGGTACTGAAGTGTAAATTTTATTTAGAAATGATTTTAAAAATTGCTTTTTTATTCGCAGGAACTATTCTTGCATTCTGGATCAGCGCTATCTGTGGAGGTGGTGCAAGCCTTATTCTGATTCCGATCCTGAATCTTTTGCTTCCTACCTCACTGATTCCTTTTTCTCTAACGATTGGAACCTTTACAAGTTCAGCTTCCCGAATTGCTGTATTTAAACAACATATTAACTGGAAGATATTTTTATGGTTTGTTCCGTTTTCTATTCCGGCTGTTCTGTTGGGTGCCTATCTGATTAAATATGTAAACCCCAATTATCTGCAACTAATGGTAGCATTCTTCCTGATCGCCAATCTGCCGCAGCTTTTTGCTTCTAAAAATAAAATTGAAGAAACAGGAAAAGAATATCCAAAATCAGCATTGGCTCTTATTGGTTTCTCTGCAGGTTTTATTTCGGGGATTACAGGAGCTGTAGGATTGCTTTTTAACCGTTTTTACTTAAAATTCGGACTTAAAAAAGAGGAAATTGTAGCAACCCGTGCGGCTAATGAAATTTTTCTTCATCTTATTAAACTTATCATTTATATTTCATTAGGGCTATATTCCAATACTGCTCTTTGGTTAGGAATTGCGATTGCAGTAGCCGCTATTCTTTCTTCTTATACCGTGAAATATATTCTGCCGCATCTGAGTGAAAACCTGTTTAAAAAGATAGGGTATGGGGCTATGGTTGTTTCCGGGATCACTTTAATGATAAGTACTTCAGGAAAGATTATCCAGAGCAGGATCAGATTGTGATTAATTCTTCATCCACTGGGCATAAAAATGTTTATACAATGTCCTGGAGAAACACCCGGATGGTTCTTGAATATAAAGGTCAAGAAGGAATAGAAATAGAGAAAAATGTACAGCCTGAGGAACTGTCCGGAAATCTGAAAGAAAAGTATCATACCCTCATAGAACATTATGATGAGGTTCATATTGAAAAAGTATATGTATTAGGAAAGAAGACCTCTCATGAGTTTTATTGTTATAAAGGCAATGTGCTTACAAAATTCAAAGCTTAATAATATATTCTGAATTATAAAATATAGATACACAGTGTTTTACCATGGAGTTTTTCGCAGATTGATACAATTTATCCTTCTGAATATTATAACCCAATAAGAAAATAAATACAATGAGAACGGCAAATAAAGTAGCAGCAGTCACTATCCTTTTCTGGCTTATGAAAATTGTAGCGACCACTTTAGGAGAGACCCTTGGTGATTTTATTTCCATGACCCTGAATTTGGGTTACACGAAAGGAATCCTCATTACCTTATTCTTTTTCATCTTTATATTATCAATACAACTCAGCGTCAAAAAATATATCCCGGCTGTGTACTGGTTGGTTATCATCGCAACAACCACACTGGGAACGGAAATTTCAGATTTTATTGACAGAACATTGAAAGCCGGATATTTAACAGGAAGCCTGATACTTCTTTCCGGGCTTTTACTTTCGCTTTTTTTATGGTATAAAAAGTATCGTAATCTTGAGGTATTCCCCCTATTTGAAAGAAATAAAGAATTCTATTACTGGACCGCTATATTATTCTCCAATAGCCTTGGAACTGCATTTGGGGATTTTTTGAGTGATAATTTAGGACTTGGATATATGACCGGAGCTTTGATTACCGGACTGATCATTCTGATTGTTGTACTGCTCCATTATTTTACAAAGATCAATCATGTGGTTTTGTTTTGGATCGCCTTTGTATTGACCAGACCGTTTGGAGCTACTTTTGGAGACCTTTTGACTAAACCTCTTACAAAAGGAGGTCTTGATCTGGGAACAATCAATGCTTCCTTGGTATCTCTAGCCTTAATGATCGTAATGATTTTTATTTCGCAAAGAAAACAAATTAACGAACCTAATCTTCAAAACTGAAATTTTATACAATAAGTAATTAAAGCCCCAATTATAATGAACAGATCAAAATTTTTACTTTTCCCAACCGTTGCTATTTCTTCTATGGTGACCGCACAAGTAAGTTCAGTCACTTTTTCCGGAAAAGTAACTACTAAGGATAAGGAAGCCATTCCTTATTCCAATATAATTTTAAAAAAGGAAAAAGATACAGCATTTGTTGCCGGAACAATTACCAATGAAGAGGGAAGGTTTTCTATTAGCGGAGTTAAACCAGATCATTACTTACTGGAGGCTTCCATCGCAGGATATAATACGCATAAACAATCTGTTTTTATTGGAGGCCTTTCTGAGTTTTTAGAAATTCCGCCGATAGAACTCAATCAAAAACAAAAAAAAGAAACAACAATTGAAGAAGTCGTTATATCTGCTTCTAAAAAAAATGAACTGGATAACAAACTTGATAAAAAAACCTATTCTGTAGCGGATAATATCAGCCAAAGTGGAGGATCAGTATTGCAGAGTATGCAGAATCTTCCCGGGATTACTGTACAGGACGGAAAAGTACAATTGAGAGGAAATGATAAGGTAACCGTTCTTATTGATGGTAAGCAGACCGCCCTTACGGGATTTGGAAGCCAGACCGGACTTGATAATATTCCGTCTTCAGCCATTGAGAAGATTGAGATTATCAACAATCCTTCTTCAAAGTATGATGCCAACGGAAATGCTGGAATCATCAATATTATCATGAAGAAAAACAAACAGAATGGCTGGAACGGAAAAATAGGGTTTACAGCAGGTCTGGGCTCATTGTGGGTAAGAAAAGACAACTTGCCAACCATCAGGCCTCAATATACACTGACTCCAAAAATTAATCCGTCTCTTTCTCTTAATTACAGAAAAAATAAGATCAATCTATTTCTACAGGCTGATAATTTATACACAGAAACTCTCAATAAAAATGAATTTGTAACCCGTAATTACGATAACGGAACGGTTATTAACTCTCAATTGAAAAGAAACAGAAATACCAACTTCTTTAACACAAAAGCAGGATTAGACTGGAATATTGACGCCCAGAATACTTTAACTATTTCAGGAATGTACGGAAGTGAAAAAATTATAGATCGTGGAGATCAGCCATTTTTCAATGGAGATAAGTCTCAGCGCCTTCGTTTGTGGCAATTTCTGGAAGATGAGCTGAAAACGACCATAATGGGGAGTGCTTCTTATCAGCATAAATTTAAAGAAGCAGGTCATTTATTAAATGTTGGATTCAATTATACTTTTCACAGGGAGGATGAAAAATATTTCTATGATAATTATTTACCGGCATCTACCGGAACTGATGCTTTCAAACTCTTATCAGATGAACAGGTTTATGATTTCAATGTAGATTATATAAAACCTTTAAAATATGGCAGAATTGAAACAGGTATTAAACTGAGAAGCAGAAGTATTCCTACCAATATGAACTTTATTCCCGGAACAAATTCAGTATTGGATGCATCTGCCGGTGGTAAAGCTGACTATAAAGAATTTATTCCTGCTGTTTATGGAAACTATATTTTTGAGGATGAAAAATGGGAGGCTGAGCTTGGGCTAAGGCTGGAATATGTAAGAATTGAATATGATGTGAATCCTAATCATCCAACGTATAAAAGTGATGGATACCATTATACTCAGCCATTTCCCAATTTTAGACTAGCCTATAAACTGAATGACCATAACAAGTTTTCAGTGTTCTATAACAGGAGAGTAGACCGTCCGAATGAAGTGGATATCAGAATATTTCCAAAATATGATGATGCCGAAATCATTAAGGTTGGAAATCCTGCATTAAGGCCACAATTTACCAACTCTATTGAATTGGGATATAAATATAATTGGGATAATGGATATTTATATTCTGCCATATATCATCGCTTTGCCAATGGTACAATTACCCGGATCTCGAGTATTGTACCAGGCAGTAATCTGATCTATGCGATTTTTCAAAATGCCGGTAAAAGCTATAATACAGGATTAGAAGCAATCTGGAATCAAAAGGTTTCGGATGTCTACTCATTCAATATCAATGGAAATATCTATCGTAACCAGATCAATGCATTTACAGTTCAAAATCTATATCCTCAGCCTAATATATTTTCAGCAGACAGGCAGAACGCTGTTTCCGGAAATATCAAGGTGAATAACATCTTTCGTTTTTCAAAAGGACTGAATATTCAGCTTACAGCTGTTTATCTGGCCCCGGATGTTATTCCTCAGGGAAAAATAAAAGAAAGGTTCACCATGGATATTGGGTTGAAAAAAGCAATTCAGAAAGGAAAAGGGGAGCTTTTCTTAAATGCCTCTGATCTCCTCAACACAATGGTTATTAAGAAAAATATTCAAGGGATGGGGTTTGCATATACCAGCAATGATTATTATGAAACCCAGGTTGTAAGACTGGGATACAGCTATAAGTTTTAATATAAAACAATCTACGTAAAATGAAAAGGTCCTGTCAAAAATTACTCATCTATCTACTGATTTTCACCTCTGTTATCAGTAAAATCAATGCTCAGAATAATGATACTATTATGGTTGATGAGTCTAAAAAAGATAGTTTGTCTGGTATCCATACAAGTAAGCTGAATTATAAAAGTCTGATTCTTCCTACAGCATTCATTGCGTATGGAGTAGCAGGCTTAACAACAGATAAGCTCAAACAACTTAATTTTTCTACCCGTACAGAGATTAATGAACACCAACCGGCACCAATGAACCTGGATAATTATACCCAATATGTTCCTGCAGTAATGGTATACGGATTGAATGCCATAGGAATAAAAGGAAAACATAATCTAAGAGACCGTACTATCATTTATGCTTCTTCACAACTGATTTCTGCGGCATTTACCATGCCTTTAAAATACCTTGTCAAAGAAGAGAGACCCGATCAGTCAAACACCCTTTATTTTCCTTCCGGGCACTCTGCCACAGCATTTTCTTCTGCACAGTTTATGTTCAGGGAATATAAGGATACCAATTTCTGGCTTAGCCTTTCCGGATATCCGTTTGCCATTTTTACAGGAGTATACCGGATGCTGAATGACAAACACTGGCTTGGAGACGTAGTTGCCGGCGCCGGCTTTGGAATTCTTTCTACAGAACTGGCTTACTGGCTTTTCCCAAGGATCGATACTATCCTTCGTGGAAAGAATAAAGCTAAACCCCTCTCAAGTTCTACCATGGTTATGCCTTTCTATCAAAATAAAATAGTAGGAATAGGATTGGTTAGAAATTTCTGAATCAACCTTTTGTAACTGAACGTTTGTTAATTTTTAACCATTAAGGATATTGATCTTAAAGTTAAGATTCAAATAAATTTGAATGAAGCATTTGATTTATTGATAAAGTGAATCGGCGGCCTATGGCCGCCGATTCATATTGTTTCAAACTAAAAACATTGTCTATTAATAGATAATATATTACAAATTTTCCCTGTAAAAAGGGATCAATTTATCCAATGCTATTTTTACAGGCTCCGGCTGATCATACAGTTCGTAATGTGACCATCCTTCCGCAATCACAAGTTCCTTTTTCTCTGATCTGGCTCTTCTTATAATCTCCAGGCCATCTCTGTACGCTCCAAAACCTCCGGGCTTATCCCCAATTACTACCATTAATGGTTGTGTGAGTAATACCTCTGCAAGATAAAAAGCATCCCAGCCCACTGCGGCACTGCTTCGGGAATATAGATAACTGGTCGCTCCGTGTGGTTTTTCCCCTCTTGAGGTTTTGTAATATTCTGTAGCTTCCAATACATCAATATCCTTGATTCCAGCTGCTTTCCCAGCTTCTACAGATGGTGGTAGAAATTGGTCAATACGTCTTTCTGCTCCTCTTGCTTCTGCTGTACGTTGTTCCGCAATCTTCTCCAACGCATCAATAGGGTTCCAGCTTCCAAATGCTTCTCTCCAAAGTCTTCCATAATTAGCTCCTGTAATGCTTCCTACAGCCTTGATACGACGTTCTGTCATAGCTGCGTTGATCGCATAACCACCGCCACCACAAATTCCCAATACCCCGATACGTTTTTCATCTACATAGGGAAGGGTTACAAGATAATCGCAGGCACAACGGAAATCTTCCACTCTTAATGTGGGATCTTCAATGAAACGGATATCTCCGCCACTCGCTCCCTGAAATGATGCATCAAATGCCAGCACTACAAATCCTGCATCTGCCAATGCCTGTCCATACACATTTCCGGAAGTTTGTTCTTTACAGCTTCCTATTGGATGGCCACTAATGATGGCTGCATATTTTTTATTTTCGTCAAAATTAGGAGGGAAATAGAGATCTGCTGCAACGTCCCAGTTAAGATTTTTGAATGTTACTGATTGAATCATAATACTTGTTTTTTAGTGATTAACACTGTGATTATTTTATGATACAAATGTACAGGCATTCATTTTCAAAGCAGGTAAACATATTACCTGAAAACGGATACATTTTACTGATAGAAAAACCTTCAGGTTTCGAAAGACCTGGTGTTTATTTTAAAACAAGATTAATTTACATTCAGAATTATTAATCTAACAATGACGTTAAAAAATTTTAAAATATGAATGTTTATTCCTTTACAAATTATATTTTTACTCTTCTAATTCAAATAAACTAAAAAAACCATGAAATTCAATTACAAAAAAACACTACCTGTATTGGCCGGTATTTTTTTTTCGGGCTTTGCTATGGCACAAGCTCCGTCCATACAGTGGCAAAAATCTTTTGGAGGCACCGGAAGTGACTATGCAAGTTCTATCATACAGACAGCAGATGGTGGATATATGATTGCTGCATCGTCTAACTCAACTAACGGTCATGTTACCGGAAATCACGGAAATTCAGATTACTGGCTCTTAAAATTAAATTCTACAGGAGGTCTTCAATGGCAAAAAACTTTTGGAGGAACTGGAGATGACAGAGCCACTTCAGTTATTCAGACTACAGATGGTGGATATGTGGTTGCCGGAAATTCTGATTCAAACAATGGTGATGTGACAGGCAATCATGGGTTTACGGATGGATGGGTTTTAAAATTAAATTCTGATGCCGGCGTTACTTATTGGAAAAAAGCTTTTGGAGGAACAAATTATGATACAATCAATGAAATAGTCCCAACAACAGATGGTGGATATATATTTGTGGGAAGTTCTTCTTCAAATAATACCGGTGATGTACCCGGAAATAATGGTTATATAGATTATTGGATCGTAAAAATAAATTCGGATGGAAATGTTCAATGGAAAAAATCTTTAGGGGGAACAGGAGATGACCGGGCCGGTTCTGTTGTTCAGACTACAGATGGCGGATACGTAGTTGCCGGATATGCCGAAAACAATAATGGTGATGTAACAGAAAACCATGGAGGGAAAGATTATTGGATCATAAAACTGAATTCAGATGGTGGAGTAATTTACTGGAAAAAATCTTTAGGTGGCTCACACCAGGACTTAGCAACATCTCTTGCAAAAACTTCAGATGGAGGGTTTATTGTAGCAGGTCATGCATTTTCTAATGACGGAGATGTAACCGGAAATCATGATGGAACTGATTACTGGGTTGTAAAAATAGATGCCACAGGAAATATTCAATGGCAAAAAGCTTTGGGGGGAAGCAAAGCTGACTTTGCCTCTTCTGTCATTCAGACAAATGATGGCGGGTATTTGGTTGTAGGAAGTACAGCTTCAAATGACGGCCAGGTGACAGGATATCATCCATCTACAGGTTCAGGTTCAGGAGAAGTGCCTTCTTCTTATGATTATTGGGCTGTAAAACTGGGTGCTACAGGAAATATTCAATGGCAAAAATGCTTGGGAGGATCAGGAGTTGATGATGCAAACTCTGTTATTCAAACAGCAGATGGGGGATATATAATTGCCGGAGGTTCTAATTCAAACAATGGTGATCTAACCGTTAATCAAGGAAATGATGATGTCTGGGTAGTAAAACTCGCTCCGGAGAATCTGGCAACAAACGAGGTTTCGAAAGATATTGTAGTTACAGCTAATGTTTTCCCTAATCCGGCAAAAGATTATATTACCTTAAAGGTTGATTATTTTACCCCTTCTATGCAGGTTGTGATTACAGATATGTTAGGAAAAACAGTGCATCAGCAGAAATTAGAAGGACTAAGAACAAAAATTAATACAAGTCATCTTGAAAAAGGAGTTTATTTTTTAACCGTACAAGGTGGTACACAAAAAATAACTAAAAAATTCATTATAGAATAATTTTACATTAAATATTGACCCAAATAAACCCCACACTTCAAGTGTGGGGTTTTATATTATAAACTGCATCCTTATCTCATTCATTCTAAAATTTTCTTTCAGACTACTTTTGCTTTTCGGATGATTTTTGCTAACAGCGCAGGGAAGAACCTTTTCAGATAAACTCCTAATATTTCTTTGCCACCAATGGCTTTTTGATTTTTCTTTTTTTCAATGGCATACAGCATTTTTTTGGCGAAAATATCCACAGGCATTCCGTTATTGGTAGCATCGTCCATTGTTCCTTGTTTTGATCCGTCACCGGTTACTGCATGAATGGATATATTGGTTTGTATAAACCCAGGGCAGATTATCGTTATTGAAATGTTTTGAGCATATAATTCTGCGCGGAGAGCATCAAAAAAACCATGAAGTGCATGTTTTGCAGCTGCATAACCACTGCGCATCGGAGCTCCGAATATTCCCATAAGGCTTGAAACTACAGCAATCTGTCCGCCTTTATTTTGAATCATATAAGGAACCACGGCTTTGGTTAATGCCACTGTCCCTATAAAATCAACATCCATTAAGCGTTTATCTACTTCTATATCGGTTTCCATAGCCAGAGAACGTTGTGATAATCCTGCATTATTAATCAGAATATCTATTTTTCCAAATGCAGCCTTGGCTTTGGCTGCTATTTCAGGCATTTCTTTATAGTTCTTCAGATCTAAAGGAATTACAGTATATCTGTTAACAGTAAGCCCGGCACTCTCCGCCACTTCATAAAGCTGTTCTTCATTTCTTGAGGAAAGAATAATTTTAGCATTGCTTGTTTGTACCAATTCTTTTACCAGAGCTTCACCAATTCCCGATGATGCTCCTGTAATCCAGATTACTTTATCGTTATAATAATTGCTCATTCTGTGCTTTTATCCATTTGAATTATTCTTTTAACCCAGCAATATACTTTCCGGCTTTCATTCCTGAGAAAATACACCCACCGAGAAATGTCCCTTCCAAGGCCCGGTAACCATGCATTCCGCCACCTCCAAATCCTGCCACTTCCCCTGCTGCATAAAGTCCTTCAATGATACTGTCATCATCTCTTAAAACCTGTCCGTTCAGATTGGTTTTTATTCCGCCAAGTGTTTTTCTTGTTAAAATATTCAGCTTTACCGCAATCAAAGGTCCGTTTTCAGAAGAGAGGATCTTATGGGGAGCAGCAACTCTTCCAAGCTTATCTCCCAGGTAACTTCTGGTGCTTCTGATGTAGTTAATCTGCGTATCTTTTGAAAACTTATTATCAAGCTCCCTGTCTCTGGCTTCGATCTGAGATTTTATTTTTTCATAATTCAGGAGGTGGTTGCCCGCCAGCTGATTCATTCTTTCTACAAGATCTTTCAGATTGTCTGAAACGATGAAATCTTTTCCATGCTTTTTAAAAGCTTCAACAGGGCCGGGAGCTTTCTTTCCAAAAATTCTCTTCAGAAAAAGAGCATAGTCTCTATTGGTAATATCCGGATTCTGTTCTGAACCGGATAGAGCAAATTCTTTTTTGATGATTTTTTGGGTCAGAATAAACCAGGAATAAGAATATCCTGTATCCTGAATGTATTTCAATGTTCCCAGCGTATCAAATCCTGGAAGAAAAGGAGCGGGGAGACGATTTCCCTTAGCATCAAACCACAATGAGGAAGGTCCCGGCAATATCCTGATTCCATGATTGGGCCAGATAGGTGCCCAATTTTGCAACCCTTCTGTGTAATGCCACATCCTGTCACGATTGATGATACTGGCATCTGCATTTTCAGCAATACCAATCATTTTACCATCTACATAGGCCGGAACACCACAAACCATATTTTCCGGAGGGGTACCCAGCCTTTCGGGCCAGTTTTTCCTTACCAATTCATGATTGGCACCGATACCTCCTGAGGCAATGATAATGTGAGGTGCAGAATATTCAAATTGGGAGATGATGTTTCTATTGGTAGCAACCCCTCTTTCCTGAGTATCATTTTCGAGAATATCACCTTTCAGACCGGTTACTTTTCTGTTTTCTACAGTCAGTTCCGTCACTCTGTGCCGGAATTTCATTTGCAGCAGCCCTTTTTCTTTGACTTCATATGCTTTTTCTACAAAAGGTTTTATTACTCCTGTACCGGTTCCCCAGCTCACATGAAAACGGGGGACAGAGTTTCCGTGCCCGCTGGCAGATCCGTCACCACGTTCTGCCCAACCTACCATAAACATCAGTCTGATGCCCATTTTGGAAATGTACTCATACTTTTCCCCTGCAGCAAATTTAAGATAGGCTTCTGCCCATTTTCGGGGCCAATAATCTTCATCACGATCAAAACCTGCAGTCCCTTTCCAGTCCTGTAAAGCCAATTCATAAGAATCTTTAATTCCCACTCGCCGTTGCTGGGGTGAATTAATCAGGAAAAGTCCCCCGAATGACCAGAAAGCCTGTCCGCCAATATTCTGTTCAGTTTCCTGATCCAGAAGCAGTACTTTTTTCCCAACATTTGTAATTTCCATTGCTGCTGTAAGTCCTGCCAATCCGGATCCTATGATTATGGCATCAGGCTGGAATATTTCTTCCATGATAAGGTGTTTTTTATTCACAATACTTTATATAAATGTATAAAATATTTGTATTTAAATACATACAACCCTTTCAAAAACAATAAGAAATTATTAAGATACCAGAGACTTACAATATTGAAGATCTTTTAATCCAAAGTTTCAAATTCAACTATAGCACCGAGATCTTCCAATTGTTTAGCATCATATTCCAGCCATTTTCTGTATCCGGTTCTGAACAATATTTTAGGTTTTTTACTGAGTTCAAGTGCTTCTGATCCTGAGAGCCCGAATTGTTTCTTCAGTAATGCAATAACCTTCATTTTATTGGGTCCTATATCCGTAATATACAAATTGACTTCTGAACCTATTGATTCATAAGTTTCTATTGGTACTTCTGATTCTTCTTCTTCAATACTTGTATAGACTTCTTTCCATAAAGGATTTTCAAGATCTATATTTTCATCAAAATATTGAATTAATGCTTCTTTATCAAATCTTAGATTCTGAATTTCATGCAGTATTTCCTGAAATGTACTTAAACTTTCGGCTATTTTTACAGGCTCCCAAACTCCCTGACCGTGATAGGCGAAATAGACCGGAAAATCATCTTTAGCCTCATTTAGATCAATAAAAAAAGGATCTGCAAAATAATTGGAAGCCAGAACAATCCAATCTGATTTAAATTCTCCCGGCACATCACTCGTCAGGTCTTTATTTTCTACTGAGTTATAATGATATCCATCCTGAAAATAATAAATATGTTCTGCAGAAGTATAATTTTCCGGCAACGCAAGTCCTTCAATAATGGCTGGTTCTTTCAAAAACTGCAGAATAGAGGGGAAAGAAGCTATTTTTTGAGCTAAAATAGTATTTTCATTTTGCTTTCTCTCAAGGTTAGCCTCCGAAACTGCATTCTGTTTTCTTTCAAAAGGAAATTTCCGCTGCATCCAGTGCATCAGATCGCGATCCAGTACTTCAAAATCTTTTTCCTGCAATACTCCATACGAACTCAGGTACACTTTTGTATTTCCTGCATCTTTGGAAATAACAGCAACCTGCCCACCGGAATCGTCTGCCACCGGAAGATATTCGGAAATATATTCCCCAAATTCATAAGTATCATAACGTTCCTGTATCTCTTCTACTGTACGAAACACACGGACTACATCAAAAATAATCTCGTCTTTGTATTTTTTGGTAAAAGCCTTAATAAAATTTGCCCAGTGCTCAGGAGGATTCATTTTCATAGAATAAAAAATACTTTTAAATTACCTTAAATCATAGCTAAGCCTTACTATGATTTGTTTTTCTCTACTAAAATACAAAAAAGAGAAATTCATCTGAAGTTTTATCTTTGTTAAAAATCATGTTACAATGGAAGAAACTAAACCTTATCCAATATTTGCAGTAGATAAAGACGGAACCCGCCACAGCATTGATGCTGCATCCATTATTATACAGCTCGAAGAAGAGGATATTGAAATATCACTGATCCCACCACATCCTGTTTTTCAAGGAAAACTGACCTTAGCAACCGGTTCTGCTATTCAAGGTAGGGAACAGGAGAGAGGTTCCGGAACCCGATTGATCATTGAACCGGGAGCTGCCAATGTCATTCATATCACTCCTAAAAAGAATAAAACCCTCTAAAACCCTGGTAATTGCCGGAAAATACAGTCCTGAAACCTTTTAAAATTCAACAAATCATTTATATATTTGTGAAAAATAGAAGTATGAAGTATTTGTTTATGATGGTGTGCTTTGTCTGCTCCGTTTTCAGCCAGGCACAGCAAACACAAAATCCGTGGAAAGATAGTCAGCTGATGGATCCGGCATTATTGGCCTCCAGAATTGTAAAACATAAAACCAAGGATTTATTAATCATTTCTGTAGGGCCTGAGGCTATTATTAAAGGTTCTGTAGATATTGGCCCTACTCATGAGCCTGAGAATCTGGAAAAATTAAGAACTTATCTTAAAGACATTCCTAAAAATAAGGAAATTGTAATCTATTGTGGATGCTGTCCTTTCGTAAAATGCCCGAATATTCGTCCTGCATTTAATTTATTGATGGAAATGGGTTTTAAAAATGCTCAACTTTTAAATCTTCCTAAAAACATAAAAACGGATTGGCTGGATAAAGATTATCCTACAAATGATTAATATGAAAACAAATTTCATCCTATTATTTTTCATCCTGTTTTCAGGATATACATTCGCTCAAAATAAGATCGAAATAGGGAAGAAGGCTCCTGAAATAGTAATGTCTCAAGCAGATGGATCTCCATTTTCGCTTTCAAGCTTAAAGGGGAAATTGGTTCTTGTTGATTTCTGGGCTACCTGGTGTGCTCCGTGTGTAGGAGAGCAACCGGAATTGAAAAAGCTATATGACACCTATTCTGATCAGGTAAAAGCTAATAAATTTGAAATCCTGGGTGTTTCTCTGGATAAAAATAAAGAGAGCTGGCAGAAAGCGATCGATCGATTTAGTATCAACTGGATACAGATCAGTGATTTAAAATTCTGGAAAAGCCCTGTAGCAAAAGCCTATGAAATAGATGAACTGCCTTTCAATGTTATTATTGATGGGGAAGGAACCATCATCGCTAAAAACCTTCATGAAAAGGAGCTTGAAGAATTTTTAAAGAAAAGTTTAGATCAGAATTAAGATCGGAAGAATAACGATACAAAAGAGTGGTCAGGGTGGCCACTCTTTTTGTTTTTTGACAGTTGTTTGTGCATTAGAATCGGAGCTGATTTAGCTGTTGTTATCAATCAGAAAGTTATAGAGGGAAGACATTCCCGATTGATAAGTTTTTTTCAGTCAAGTTTTATTAATTTCTTGAATTAATGCGGTAAAAGTAAGGAATAAATTCACAAAAATCACAATTAAGGGAATAATTAATATGTTAATCTTTGCTTTTAAATAAGTAACAATTAGTTAATAATAGAAGATAAATAAAGGAAAATATTTGGTAACCATCAGAGACAAAACAGGTTAGAATACTTTGAATATTCATTTTCAAAAAATGGAAAAGAATTTCATATGCTGTTAGAAGCAATTCATATACAATAAAAACAAATATTTCTTCATGATATCTACCTTAGATTCATGAAAAAGAACTTCTACCTCAGATTTGCATTGTCTGTTATCTTACTTATGCATAGTGTCATTTCTATTTTTAGTGGCGATGTTAATAATTTTGGAATCAATTATCTTAATACCATAGGGTATGCACCTATAGGATTATACCTTGCGTGGGTAATAAAACTGACACATCTTGTTTCAGTTCCATTACTTTGGCTGGATCGTTGTATACAACCGGTTGCCATCAGTAATATCATCATTTTGATTTTTGGAATTTATTATATTCATTGGGGGAATGGCTGGTTTGTGGTAGGAGGCGGAAGCAATGGAATTGAATTTAATATTCTTTTGATATTTTCTTTTATCAATCTCATGTATCCTGAAGTTCGTTTAAAAAAAGGATCAACAAAAATATTGTAATTTGATCTTTATTTTGAACTGTTAAGAAGGATTAATAAAACATTTTTGATATTACTGTATTAATCCTATAGGTTGTTTGTAGATGAAAGAACTGTTTTTATAGCTTTTATATTTTTATATTTGACTGAACAATATTACTTTGTACTTTTAAATCATAATAAGCTTGAAATCAATCATAAAATCCAAGGTACAGGTTCATTTGCTTTTTTGGATATTGTATTATATTCTGGAGGCATATCTTGACTTTTACTGGTCCAGATACCAGTTTCCGGATTTCACTTGGCAGATACGGCTTCAGAATACCCTTCTTCTGGAACTGGGGTATCTTCTGATTAAAATTCCTCTTGCTTATTTATTATTGTATGTGTATGAAAAGATTCATTTTAATAAGGTTATTAAATGTATTCTCTATATTCTGATTATTATACTCGCCGTTTTAGGACATCGGTTTTTTACCCATTATATTATTTATCCTTATATCTATGGAGTCACTGAGACTTTAGGTGATAAGCAGCCTTCCGGATTTATCAACGGTCTGGTGGCTTTCAATTCCTTTATGGATCTTATTTTTATGGTTGGATTGGTTTTCGGAGTAGAAATTACAAGACAGAAAAACATGCTGAAAGAACAGATTTCTCAATTGAAATCGGAAAAACTGGATCAGGAACTTACCATGTTAAAAGCCCAGATCAATCCTCACTTTCTGTTTAATACTCTGAATAATATCTATGGAATGGCTCTTAAAAAGGCAGATGAAACCCCTGATGTAATTCTCCAGCTCTCCAAAATCATGCGGTACAATATCTATGAAGCGGCTGAAAAAAGTATTTCCATAGAAAAAGATATTGAAAATATTAAGGATTTTTTACAGATTCAGAAAATAAGACATCACCATCTTAGTGTACAATTACAGGAAAGTATCGATAATCCTTCTCAGGAAATTTCACCGCTTATCCTGATTCAGTTTGTTGAAAATGCTTTTAAGCATGGTGTTTCCGAAAGTCTGGGAAAGTCTTTTATTACCATTGATATTAAACTGGCAGACGGAATTCTTACCTATTCTATTGAAAATTCCAAAGAAGAGAGATCTCATCAGCATTCTACTAAAATAGGACTGAAAAATATCCGCCGCCAGCTTGAACTGCTTTATCCTAAACACAGGCTAACTGTTGAGAATAAAACTGACCGATATATTGTGCAACTCAAAATTGATTTCAATGATACATCCAACCTCTAAAAAATACAACTGTATTATTGTAGAAGACGAGCCCATTGCCGCAGAAATTCTCGAAACTTTTATTTCCCGGGATCCGGAACTGACTCTGACAGGTACATGTTCTGATGCTGTACATGCAAGCAATCTTTTGAGTATTCATAAAGTAGATCTGATGTTCTTAGATCTTCATCTCCCGGTGGTTAAAGGCTTTGAATTTTTGAAACAACTGAAGAATCCGCCATTTGTGATTGTAACAACAGCCTATCATCAATATGCAGTAGAGGGATATGAACTGGATATTGCAGATTATTTACTGAAACCTATTCCTTATGAACGGTTTGTAACAGCCGTTGGTAAATTTAAATACTTAATGGAAGCTGAAGATGCCTTACTGGAAATGGCTGAACGCGATCATATTTTTATCAGTAGTGGCAAGAAACAGATTAAGATCATTCTACAGGACATTTTTTATATCGAAAGTTTAAGGGAATACATTCATATTCATACTAAAACAGAGACATTTACCTTTAAAATGCCAATCAGTAAAATAGAGGCAAGTCTAAACCCGAATATCTTTACCCGTATTCATAAGTCCTATATTATTTCCAAACCAAAAATCGAAGTAAAATCTGCAACCATTGTACAGATTAAAGGCAAAAAGCTTCCTATTGGCCGGACTTACAAGCCATTTATTGACTTGTAGGGTTTAAAACCACCCCGTCAAAAATTAGAGGAATTTTTGCCACCCCTTCAGAGGAGGGGAATGTATAGTCCTTCAATTCAGGAGTTGTGGAGGCTGCAGATTTCCAAAGTTTTTTAAATCATTTAAGATACTGTAATATATTTTATTCCAGTAATAATAAAAACAATCTCCGTAACTCATTACTCATATTTTAGTAGACTGCATCCTGCCATTCATATATAGATTTCACGATATTCTTCACCAATTATTGAATTTTGAATAAACAATAAGCAAAATCAATAATTATGAAATATAAGTTAAAGCTTTTAAGTGCGGGAGTCGCTTTTTTTATCGGAAGCGAAACCTATTTCAGCCAGGGAAAACAGGACACCCTTATCACAAACAATATTGAAGGGATTGTTGTCACCGCATTAGGAATCAAAAGAGAAAAAAGATCTTTAGGGTATTCTACACAGGAGGTAAAAGGGGAAGATCTCAGCAAAAATCCTACAACCAATTTCTTGAATAATTTATCAGGGAAAGTGGCAGGACTTGAGATCAGGCAGTCTACCAACTTCGGAGGCTCAATAGATGCCGTATCAAGAGGGTATAAATCTATTTTGGGTGATAACCAGGCTTTATTTGTCGTAGATGGAGTTCCCATTATCAATAGGAATATAAATTCAACGGTTCAGCAAAACGGAGGTGGTGGTTATGATTATGGAAGTCCTGTTTCGGATATCAATCCTAATGATATTGAAACAGTGAATGTATTAAAAGGGGCTGCTGCAACAGCTTTATATGGATCCAGAGCGCAAAACGGGGCTATTATCATCACTACTAAAAAGGGAAAGAAAAACTCACAGGGCATCGGATTGGAATACAGTGGAAGTATTTCTGTATCTACTGTTGATAAATCAACTTTTCCGGAATACCAGACACAATATGGACAGGGATACTGGGGAAATTATTTTCCGCCATACAAGAATGAACCAATGGCAATTTTGTGGCATGATGCCTCTTACGGAGCTCCATATGATCCCAATCTTATGGTATGGCAATATGATGCCTTCATCCCCGGTTCCAAAAACTTTGGAAAGAAAACACCTTGGGTAATGGCTAAAAACGGACCGATTACCTTCTTTGAAAAGGCTATTAACCAAACCAATAATATTGCTTTGAGTGGCGGAAATGATAAGGCAACCTTCAGACTGAGCTATTCTAATACCAATGCTACGGATATTATGCCTAATTCTTCCTTAATGAAAAATAATTTTGGCGGAAATGCAACTTATAAGATTACCGATAAACTTACAGCAACTCTTTTTGCAAATTATATCACACAAAGAACCAAAGGAAGAAATTCCACAGGATATACGGATAATATTATGACCGGATTCCGACAGTGGTGGGCAACCAATATAGATATTCAGGATCAGAAATATCTTTATGATACTTACCATAAAAACTATACATGGAATATAAAAGGACCGGATAATCTTTCTCCTTCTTATTGGGATAATCCTTATTTTTCACGGTATCAGAATTATCAGAATGACAATAGAGACCGTTTTGCCGGAAACTTCAGCCTGAACTATGATGTTTCAAAAAGCATCAATATTCTGGGAAGAGTAGGAATTGACGGGTATACCATGATGACTGAGGAAAGAAAAGCAGTAGGTTCCATGCCGGCTTTTTTCAGCTTTAATCCTATAGAACAGCCTTCGGGATATGCAGTTACGAATCTCCGCTTTACAGAAACCAATTATGACCTGATCGCTACTTATAAAAATAATATTACAGAGGACTTAAATCTGCAGGCATTATTGGGAGGCAATGTCAATGTACAGTCAAATTATTCCAATGCACAGACAACAACAGGAGGTTTATATATTCCTGATCTTTATACTATTTCCAATTCGGCATCCACTCCTGCCAAACCTATTGTAAACGATAATACAAAATATATTTATGGAGCATTTGTACAGGCTTCTCTAGGATATAAAAACACTTATTATCTGGAAGGAACTTTCAGAAGAGATCAGTCTACCTCATTACCTAAAGCAAAACAGGTTTATTATTATCCTTCCGTTTCTGCCAGTGTTGTATTCTCCAATCTGTTGAAACAACCATGGTTAAGTTTCGGAAAGATAAGAGCAGCGTATGCAGAAGTAGGTTCGGATACTAATGCAGATCAACTAAGAAACAGATACATTCCTCAGGCATCTATAGATAATAATCCTGTGTATTCTTACAATACTTCTTTAAGGAATGCAGACCTTCTTCCCCAGAAACTGAAAAATCTTGAAATAGGAACCAACATGCAGTTTTTAAAAAACAGGATAGGAATAGATCTTTCCTGGTTCAGAAATATTGCATTTGATCAAATATTACCCCTTCCCATTTCTCTGGCAACGGGCTCTCTGTCTAAAATTCAGAATACAGGTGAGCTTACCACAAAAGGGATTGAACTTACTTTGAATGTGACTCCATTGAAATCTGAATATTTTAACTGGGATATGTCTATTAACTGGTCTAATCCCAAAACTAAAGTCACAGCTTTACGGGAAGGTATAGAAAATATTACGCTTGGATCCCTACAGGGTGGTATTTCCATTAATGCTCCCCTCAACGAGGAATATGGAAGTATCTGGGGAGCAGATTTTGTTTATGATCCCAATGGGAACAAGATTATAGGAAGTAATGGGGCTTATCTGCATACTGATGACAGCAATCATAATCTTGGGAGTTTTCAGTCTGATTTTGTGGCAGGCCTGAATAATTCATTTACTTATAAAAACTTTAATTTAAGCTTTCAGATCGATTGGAAAAAAGGAGGAAAAGTATTTTCTCTGGATCAGTATTATGGTTATGGAACTGGACTTTATCCGGATTCTGTAGGCTTTAATGATCTTGGAAATCCTGTTAGAAATCCTTTAGATAATGGTGGCGGTGTTATTTTACCGGGTGTAATGCAGAATCCTAATAATCCGGGGCAATATATTCCCAATACCATCCGCCTTGACCGTTCAATGTCCAGCCAGACGCTGGAAACCGATCCTCCTGTGGCAGCATTTGTGTACGATGCAAGTTTTATCAAGCTTCGCCAGGTATCTGTTTCTTATACCTTCAACAATCAATTCTTAAAAAAGGCAGGGATCCAGAACCTTACACTTGGGCTGACAGGAAGCAACCTGTGGATTATTCATAAGAATCTTCCTTATGCAGATCCGGAATCCGGGCTTTCATCAGGAAGTATCCAGGGATATCAATCCGGAGTAATGCCTTCTACCAGAAACTTTGCCTTCAATCTGAAAGTTAATTTTTAAAACCGTTACCATGAAAAACATTATAATAAGCTCTCTTTTAGTACTGGCCCTTACAAACTGTACATCAGATCATGTGAATGATGATGCCAATGTAGCCTATACTATGGCTCCTGAGCCTCTTCTCACATATGCAGAAAAAGAACTCAGTGATTATATGACCACTCCGAGCGTCAATGAAAATAATTTTCGCCTTACTATGCAATACTGGCAGGAAGTAACCTATGTAAGTGAAAGTAATTATAATTTTACAGCAAGAAATGTCTCCAATAATGTGTGGGCAGACAATTATGTGAATGTTCTGAATAATCTGAATAAGGCTAAAGAACTTATAGAACAATATCAGCCCACAGCCTCAGAAGTGAATACCTGGCCTGCAAAGAAACAGAATCAGCTGGCTATTATTGATATTCTTTCAGTATATACATTTCAGACCATGGTTGATACTTTTGGTGACATTCCTTACAGTCAGGCTCTTAATTATGATAAATTTCCTCTTCCTACCTACGAAAATGATACAGAGATTTACGGAAAATTAATCCATCGCTTACAAACAGATCTCAATAATCTGGAAGAGGGAGAAGGCAGTTTCGGCTCGGGAGATATTCTTTACAGAGGAGATATAGGAAAATGGAAAAAATTTGGAAATTCTCTGCTTTTAAAATTAGGAATTGCTCTTTCTGACGTTAATCCTGCACTGGCTCAATCTACTATCAATGCAGCGATTACAGGAGGAGTTATTACCAATGAAACAGATAATGCTCTTTTTAAGTATCAGGCTGAAACGCCTAACTTTAACCCATTGTTTGAAAATATTGCCAATAGTGGAAGGGATGATTTTTTTGGAGGAAAGCCTTTTATAGATTTTCTTAATGCCACTTCCGATCCCAGAAGAACTCAATACTTTCAGGATGTACATGGTGAATATATTGGTCAGGTAATAGGAGTATCAGGTGTTTTCTCAGATTTTTCTGCTCCGGGGATTTTCGCTTACATTCCTGTTACTCCCGGAAAACTAATGACCAGTACTGAAGTTGCTTTTTACCTTACAGAAGCAGCGGCCAGATTTGGAATTGGCGGAAGTCCCGGGGTTCTTTATCAGAATGCTGTACAGGCCTCTTTCCTGGAATGGGGGCTTTCTACCCAGGATGCACAGAACTACCTTTCAAATAATCCTTATGATGCTTCCAACTGGAAAAAATCTATTGGAGAGCAGTCATGGGTTGCTATGTACAACCATCCTGTAGTATCCTGGAATTTTTACCGGAGATTAGACTTTCCGGTTTTACAGGCTCCACCTACCGCTATTGCCAATGCTGGCGGAAAAATTCCTGTAAGACTTCAGTATCCAACATTGGAAGCAACAACTAATGGAACTAATTATGCCAAAGCTTCAGCAGCCATTGGTGGTGATAAACTCACAACAAAAGTTTTCTGGGATGTTCAGTAAATAAGTTTTTTACTTTTTTCATATCAATTATTTTATACATGAAGCCTGTATTTTTATAATGCAGGCTTTTTTACTGCTATTAGAGTTACCGTTTTAGTGGTTAAAAAAGTTTAAGTCCAATGATTCCTACTACAATCAGCAATGCTGATAGTAATCTTAAGATACTTGCTGAGTCCTGAAAAAATATAATACCTACTAATAAAGTTCCTACTGCACCAATTCCTGTCCACACAGCATATGCCGTCCCAATGGGAATACTTTTCTGAGCATACCAGAGAAAACCACCACTCACTGACATACATGCGATTGAAAACATGATCCAGTTCCATTTATTATTTTCAGGCTGCTGAGATAACTTAAGCCCCAACGGCCATCCGATTTCAAAAATCCCTGCAATAATTAACGCAATCCAGTTCATACTATTTATTTTTTTTAATGATTAGGAATGAAAATCTATCGCTAATGACTTCTAATTTATTTTAATGGTCATCATTATACTATTTCATCCTTCTCAATTACCATACAAAGGTACCGGGATCTACTCATATCCAGAGGTAGAAACTAAGTGACCCTGCAAAAAACACTGATAAATCGTATTATTTTGAGAATGAAACGCTAAACATCTTAAACCAATCTAAGTTTAAATAACCAAAATATTTGATATCTTTAAATTATAAAAAACAGATCTATTTAATTTACTTCAGATATGCTAACAGATATCATTACCTCTAATCTCAATGTAATCTTTTGCGGAATTAATCCAGGCTTAAAATCCTCCAACGATGGCCATCATTTTTCAGGGAGGAGCAACCGTTTTTGGAAAGTTCTTCATCTCTCAGGTTTTACTCCTTATGAGATTGAAGCGGTGAATGATACTGTTATTCTAGAATTCGGGTGTGGGTTAACAACGGCTGTTGCAAGAGCAACTTCCCGCGCTGATGAACTTTCAAAGGAAGAATTTGATGATGCTCTTGAAACGTTTAAGGCCAAAATAACAGAATTTCAGCCTAAGTATGTAGCTTTTCTGGGTAAGGCTGCTTATAAAGCCTTTTCTAAAAAGAAAGAAATTCAATGGGGACAACAGCCGGAGGATTTTTGTGGGGCAAAAGTCTGGGTTTTACCTAATACAAGTGGTTTAAATCGTGGATTTTCTTTGGATGATCTTGTTGCTTATTACAAAGAGTTTTATCAGACCATTCATTCATCGTAAAATCTATATTATGTTGGGCTTGCTCACATATTTATTTCCCTTCACAAAAAAACGCCAGGGTAATAATGCATCTTCCTGTGCATAAGCAACTCCTATGCGAGGCCCTGTAACGATATCTTCAGAAGGATACTGAATTCCGCGATCTTCAATCCATATTTCATTTCCGGTCAGATCTTTTTTATTAAATGAACGATCAATTCCCAAAGCTTTAGCAGCAGATCCGGGGCCAGAGGAAATTACAGCTTTAGAAGCGGGCATATTTCTCCTGTTTTCCATAATCTCAGTTCCGATTAACGGTTCAATAGCTCTCACCAGAACGGCATGAGGCTCATCTTCCACAGAAGTTACCACATTGAAAAGATGGTGAATGCCATAACATAAATACACGTAAGAAATTCCGCCATGGCTGTACAGTGTCTCAGTTCGGTCTGTACGTCTGCCTCCGTAAGCATGAGAAGCTTTGTCGTAAACTCCATTATAAGCTTCCGTTTCTACAATAATTCCGGCTGTTATTTCACCATTGATTTCTGTAAAAAGTACTTTTCCCAAAAGATCCTGAGCCAGAAAAAGGACGTCTTGGGCTGAATAATAGGAGAGTGGTAGTTTCAAATGATTTATGTTTGCCTAAAATTAGTAATAATTTGTTATATGAAGGGCTGGAAGGGGGAAGCTTGAGGCTGGAAGTTACTATTGGACATATATAACTTTTGAATTACATTTTTAACTTCAGTAAAGCATCGTTGAAAAGCAGTAAAAGAAGTTGGAGGCGGGGAGAGGGAAGCTGGAGGTTACTATTTCGTTGATAACTTCTGAATGACATTTCTAACTTGATTAAAACACTATTTAAATGCAATAGCCAACTGTACAGCAACTTTGCTGATAAAGCCGGTTTAAGATTAAAAAAAGGAGAAGCAAACATTTTAGAGGAAGCTACTGCAGAAATTCAAAAGGAACAGATGAAAGTACATCTAAAAAAAAATAGAATTGCCTCCTGACTGCAAGTACTTCCTGCCCCCAGCCTCCCTCTTCCTTTCTCCTTACTCCTTACTCCTTTTCTTCCTTACTCAAAAAAAGCCCCACATTCCTGTGAGACTTCTATTGATTATCTTATCTTCCTCCCGGAGGACAGTGTTCTTTTAAATATTTGGTAAACATTGTAGCCAGATGCAATGATGTTCCTTCACCTTCACTGATAGAGTGAGTTCTGTTGGGATAAGACATCAGCTGAAACTGTTTGTTATATTTTACAAGTTCATTAATGTAAACTTCTGTATTCTGATAATGCACGTTATCATCACCTGTTCCATGAACCAGTAACAGATTCCCTTTAAGGTTTTTAGCATAAGCCAGAGGAGAACCGTTTACAAAATCTTCTCTGTTTTCCTGTGGAAGTCCCATATAACGTTCCTGGTAGATATTGTCATAGAATAATTGGTTGGCTACCGGAGCAATCGCGATTCCGGTCTGGTAGATATCAGGATATTGGCCTAAAAGGTTTAATGTGGAAGAACCGCCGCCGCTCCAGCCCCATACAGCCACTCTGGAAGTATCTGCATAAGACCATTTTGCAAACAGCGCTTTAGCACCCATAGCCTGATCGCGAATATTCAGCTGTCCTATTTTACGGTAAATAGATTTTCTCCATTCACGCCCTTTAGGAGCAGGAGTTCCGCGATTTTCAAGGGAAACATACAGATACCCGTCCTGAGCCATATCTCCAACATATAAACCATTCTTTCCTGCGTAGAAATTGTCTGTTACGGTTTGCGATCCGGGTTCACCATATACCATAAACACAATCGGGTATTTTTTATTAGGATCAAAATCTTTAGGTTTTACTACCCATCCGTCTAAAGTAACACCATCCTGTGTAGTAATCTGGAAAAATTCTGTTTTGGCTCTCGCCGGATCTGCTTTTGAGACACTCTTGGCAGCTACAAGCTCTTTATGTTCCGGAAGTGATACCACAGCTCCTGCTGAACGCGCATTGACACTGCTGTTGTTAAACATTGCAATTTTTCCGTTGGGAGATATTGTATATTGATTGGATCCGGTGTACGCTGCAGGAGTGATTTTTTGAGCTTTTCCACCCTGCATACTTACTTTGTACAGATATTTCTGGGCAGCATTATCAGGGGAGGCCAAAAAGTAGATCAGCTTGTTCTGAACATCAAAAAACTCAGGTTTAATCACATCAAAAGCATCTTTTGTAATCAACGTTTCCTTACCGTTCATATCTATTTTATAAATATGTCTCCAGCCGTCTTTTTCAGAAAGCCATAAGAACTCTTTACCATTGTTGATCCAGTCCCAGCCACTTGGGTCATTGTCATTCCAGCGGGATTTGATGTCAATCCATGCTGCATCTGTTTCCGTATGAATGGTTTTGCTGCTTCCGGACTGAGCGTCTGCCACTATAATTTTACTCTGATTCTGTTTTCTGTTAAGCTGCTGCAAAATAATAGATTTAGAATCCAATACCCATTCCATTCTCGGAATATAATGTTGTACCTCGTCACCTGCAATGTCTGCTTTCTTCGAAGATTTTGCAGCAAGATCATAGAACCAGATACTGCATCCCGAAGGATTTTCACCCACTTTCGGATATTCTACAGGAACAGTAAATGAATATAGACTATCGGTATTATTGATCATCAGGAAGTTTTTAGTATCCCGTGCATCCAGCTTCCAGTAAGCAATTTTGCTTCCGTCCGGAGACCATCTGAAACCATCCTGAGTCCCGAACTCTTCCTCATAAGCCCAATCAAAAGTTCCGTTAATCATTCGGTCTGTACCATCATTAGTAATCTTAGTAAGCTGATTATTAGAAAGGTCTTCAATATAAATATTATGCTTAGATACATAAGCCACCTTTTTACCATCAGGAGAGAACTTTGCAAACATTAATGATGAGGTGGGCAAGCTTTTCCCAAGCTGTGTGAGCTTTTTAGTATTTTTATCAAAGATCCAATAATCTCCACGGGTATTATCGCGCCATACTTTCTGGGTATTGGTAAAAAGCAATAAACTTTTCCCATCCGGTGAAACCTGAAAGCTCTGTACTTCTAAAGCTGTAGAGCTTCCGGAAGGAATTAAGTCATTATTGCTTAAAAAAGCCTGATCTTTTCCAGGATTCAGTACGTCAATAATCCCGACACCATTTTGGGTAAATGAGTAATAAGCATTACCATCAGGAGTCCATTGCGTTTTCTGTGCTGCAAATGGTGACAAACACAGAAAGTATAATGCTACAATTGTTAGTTTTTTTATCTTTTTCATATAGAAAATCGGAATTAAGCTAAATGCTCTGCTCTGTAGTTTTCAATTTCATCAACGGTTGTAATCAATCCGTTTCCAAGAAGTCTGTAACTGTCATCTGTAATCAGGAAATCATCTTCCACACGAACTCCACCGAAGTTTCGATATTCATTTACCTTATCGTAATTAATGAATTCAGCACTTTTATTTTCGGCCTGCCAGATATCAATCAATTCAGGAATCATGTAAATACCGGGTTCCACGGTTACTACAAATCCTGGTTCCAAAGCCTTTCCTAAACGTAAAGATTTAAGACCAAATGTTTTGGTATCTTTTGGTTCTTCTTCGGTATATCCTATATATTGCTCACCAAGGTCTTCCATATCATGTACATCCAATCCCATCATATGTCCCAGTCCACATTGGAAAAACAGAGTATGAGCGTTGTTTTTTACGGCCTCTTCAGGGTTCCCTTTCATCAAGCCCAAATCAACAAGTCCTTCTACCAGATACTCAGAAGCTTTCAGGTAAATATCTTTGAATTTAACTCCCGGTTTCAAAAGATTCTGAGCGTTATTGAATGAATTCAAAACCACGTCATACATTTCTTTTTGTTTTGTACTAAAGGTTTTGCTTACCGGAAATGTTCTGGTTAAGTCACCTGCATATCCCATAGCCGTTTCTGCTCCGGAATCATTAAGGAAAAGATCACCTTCCTTCAATGTATTAAGACGGTAATGATTGTGAAGTATTCCACCGTTGATCGTAACAATTGGCGGATAAGACATCTGACATTCTTTATTAGCAGCAAGATATTGAATAGCATTGGCTATTTCATATTCTTTAACGCCCGGTTTTGCCATTCTCATGGCCAGTAAATGCATTTCATTAGATACATTCACCGCTTCTTCTATCTGTACAATTTCCTGAGCTTCTTTTACAGAACGTTGCTTTACAACAGCCTTAATCATTTCTACAGAAGATTGTAATTCTGCAATCTTAATTCCTAATAGGTCCGTCAATAAGATTTTATTGGAAGACTGATAGGGTGGAAGATAATGTACTTTTCTTCCGGATGTCTGTGCTTTCAGAATATATTGGGCAAGCTCGGCATACGGTAAAGTTTCCTGCACACCAGACTTTTGACTCTTTTCTTTCAAAGTTTCCTGTCTGCCCATCCAGACGATATCATCAATACTCAGTTCATCTCCGAAAACAATGGTCTTATTTTCATCAATATCAATAATAGCTGCAATCTTAGGTTCCTGAATTCCGAAATAATACAGGAAAGTACTGTCCTGGCGGAAATAATAAGGATTATGCTCAAAGTTTACAGGATTCTCTATATTCCCTAAAAACAATAGAATTCCACTCGCCACATTGCTTTGCAATACGGCTCTTCTGTCTTGATAAGTCTGTGCTGAAAACATATATTATGAATACTTTTTATTTTAAAAGTTTAAAGTTACGATTTTGTACTACTCGAAGTACTTTATTCATTAAAATTATGAAGATGTAAAGTTTGTATTTTAATATGATATTTAATGTTCATATTTTACTTAAATTCGGCAATATTTTAACCTACCCCCTTCATTGGTTTTATAAAGTATTGATTATATGAAGAGCCTTCAGTTTTCAGTCCCTGCTGACACCAACAAAAGTATCCGTATTCAGGAAGATATTATGCCTAATTTCTATCCTTATTTCCACCGGCATACGGAAACACAGATCATGTGGATCCTTAAAGGGCATGGTACTCTGGCGATAGAACAAAACCTCTTCACCTTCGAACCCGGAGATATTTTTTATCTGGGCGCCAATCAGTCTCACGTTTTCAAAGGAGATTTTAAAGAAAATGAAAAACAAAAAGTTCATGCGATCTCTATATTCTTCGATCCTGATAAAAAAATAGTTGCCTTTTTTGATTTACCCGAATTTGAAGAGCTTAAAAATTTCATTGAACACTCAAAAGTAGGATTTCAGGTTGCTTCAAAATTAAAAGCAAGTGTAGGAGAGAGTATGGCAGCCTTACAAAAAACACAGGGAATAGAACAAATCATAGGTTTTATAAAGATTTTAAACCACTTGATGCAGAACAGACATCTGCATATCCCCCTTTCTTCAGAAAAGAATCTGCCTAATCATATTTCAGACAATGATCAGCGAATTATAGATGCCCAAAACTATATTAAGAAAAATTTCACTCAATATAAGCTTACTCTTGATGCCATTGCAAAAGAGGCCTGCATGACTCCACAGGCATTCTGTAGATCCTTTAAAAAACGCACCCGAATTACTTATATTCAATACCTTAATGAATTACGGGTACAAAGAGCCTGCAGATTATTAACCTCCAGCAGTATGTACAGCATTTCATCCGTTGCGTTTAACAGCGGATTCAACAGTCTTACCAACTTCAACCGGGTATTTAAATCCATCATGAAGTACTCTCCAAAAGAATATCTGAAGCATTATAAAGAGGCTACTACAGACCACGAATAATCACATGTTAAAATACGGTTAGAATACATTAAAATATTAACATTTACCGTTTTAAAATTCACTTAGTTTTGAATAAATATTATTTGATATGAGTACAAAACTAAACTGGGAAGGGATTTATCCTGCTGTATTAACTCCTTTTACAAAAGAGGGAAAGATTGATTTTGAAATGTTTGCAGTCAATACAGAAGCCCAGATTAAAGCCGGAGTTCACGGAATTATCCTTGCCGGAACATTAGGGGAAGCCAGTACGCTGGAAACCGAAGAAAAATTTGAACTTCTTCAATATGCTAAAAAGATTACAGCAGGCAGAATTCCCATTATCCTTAACCTTTCTGAAAATACAACCAAAAATGCTATAAAATTTGCTCAAAAAGCAAAAGAACTAGGAGCTGACGGATTAATGTTACTTCCTCCAATGCGTTACAAAGCAGACAGTCGTGAAGTGGTAGAATATTTCAAAGCCGTTGCCACTGCTACGGACCTTCCGATTCTTATCTATAATAACCCGGTAGATTACGGAATTTATGTAACGCTTGAGATGTTTGATGAGCTTATAAAATATCCAACCATTCAAGCTGTTAAAGAATCCACAAGAGATCTGGCGAATGTAACCAGAATGATTAACCGTTTCGGAAACAGAATCAAAATTCTTGGCGGAGTAGATACCATTTGCCTTGAAACCTTACTACTTGGTGCCGATGGATTGGTAGCAGGACTTGTAGATGCTTTTCCTAATGAAACAATGGCCATGTATAACCATGTTAAAGCAGGTCAGTATGATAAAGCAGTAACCATTTACAGATGGTTTATGCCATTATTGGAACTGGATATTCATCCTAAACTTATCCAATACATTAAACTGGCAGCCACCGCTGAAGGAATCAGTAATCCCTATGTAAGAGCTCCGCGTCTTGAAATTCAGGGCGAAGAAGCTGAAAGAATCCATAAGATTATTGAAGAGGGTAGAACCAACCGTCCAACATTAGACTAATTCCAAAACAAAAGCTATGATTGAAGAAACATCAAAAGAAAATATTGAGTTAAGAATTCAGATGGCTTCCGAAGCGTACCAATTCCTGAAGAATACAACGATAAAAGAAAGAGCTGCATTGATGAATGCTGTTGCTGATCGGATTGAGGCTTTAGGAGAAGAACTTTTAACCACCGCTCATACTGAGACTTCATTGCCCCTGGCAAGACTTACAGGTGAAAAAACCAGAACAGCAGGACAATGGAGAAGTTATGCAAAAGAAGTAGCTTCAGGAATATACACTGAACCAAGAATTGATCTCGCTCAGCCCGAGAAGCAGAAAGGAGACCTTAGAAAGTACAATATAGGGTTAGGCCCCGTAGTTGTTTTCGGAGCCAGTAATTTCCCGTTTGCTTTTTCCACAGCAGGAGGTGATACGGCAAGTGCAATAGGAGCAGGCTGTCCCGTTATTGTAAAAGCTCATCCGGCTCATCCTCAAACCTCTAAAATGATGGCTGATGCTATATCAAATACCATAAAAGAATTTGGCTGGCCTGAAGGTATCTTTAGTCATATCACAGGAACTTCCTATGAAATCGGATCTTATTTAACTCAACATCAGGATATTCAGGCAGTAGCATTTACCGGTTCATTTACAGGCGGAAAAGCTTTGTTTGATATTGCCAATCGCCGTGAAAACCCTATTCCCGTATTTGCTGAAATGGGAAGCATCAACCCTGTATTTGCACTTAAAAACCTGATTGAAAATAAAGCAGAAACTTTAGCTAAAGAATATGTTAGTTCTTTAACATTAGGAGTAGGGCAGTTTTGTACCAACCCGGGAGTATTTATTGCTGTTAAAGGAGAGTCTCTGGATCGATTTATCTCTGCTGTAAAAAATGAAATTACAGGTATTGCACCTGCCAATATGCTTCATAAAGGAATATATGAAAACTTTGAACATCATAAAGCAAATGCAATAGCCCAACCTGATATTGAAGTAATCGCTACCACAGCAACCGAAGAAGGAAAAGGAAGTGCTGCTGTTATACAAACCAATGCTCAAAGTTTCATCAATAATCCTGTACTGAGTGAAGAAGTTTTCGGTCCATTTGGTATCATTGTCACTTGTGAAAACAAAGAAGAGCTTATACAAATCGCTAAAAAACTAAAAGGACAGTTAACGATTACTGTAGCTGCCACTTCGGATGATATTCGGGAGAATTCTGAACTGATTCACCTTTTGAAAGATAAATGTGGAAGACTGTTATTCAACGGGATGCCTACCGGAGTAGAAGTTGTGTATGCTATGCAGCATGGAGGACCTTTCCCATCTACCACAGATGCGCGCTTTACTTCCGTAGGACCAGATGCTGTAAAACGATTTGTTCGCCCAATTTCTTTTCAGAACTGGCCGGATGAATTCTTGCCGGAAGAACTAAGGAATGAAAACCCTTTACAAATCAGCAGAATTGTAGATGGAGAAGTTAATTCAGGATCATTAAAATTAGAAACCGTATGAACAGAACATTTTTTTGTATAGACTCCCATGCCTGTGGCTGTCCGGTACGCCTTGTTTCAGGCGGTGGACCGATCTTAAAAGGAAACTCCATGATGGAGCGCAGGCTTCACTTCATGAAAGAATATGACTGGATCCGAAAAGGTTTAATGTTTGAACCCCGCGGCCATGATATGATGAGCGGAAGTATCCTTTATCCGCCTATTGATGAAGAGAATGATATTGGAGTCTTATACATTGAAACCAGCGGCTGCCTTCCTATGTGCGGACATGGAACTATTGGAACGGTTACCATTGCCATAGAAGAAGGACTGGTTGTTCCTAAAATCCCGGGAAAACTACGCTTGGAAACACCAGCAGGGCTTATTCTCATAGATTATGTACAGGAAGGAAAAAAAGTAAAATCGGTAAAGCTGACCAATGTAAAATCTTTTCTTTACGCTGAAAATCTTGAAGTGGAATGCCCTGATCTTGGGCTCATAAAAGCTGATGTTGCTTATGGAGGAAACTTTTATGCCATCATTGACCCACAGGAAAATTTCAGAGATATTTCTGATTTTACAGCTAGCCGGCTTATTCACTATGGGAAAATCATCAGAAAATTACTCAATGAAAAATATCAATTCATTCACCCTGAAAATGAACATATTTCTGGATTAAGCCATATTCAATGGACTGGAAATCCTACAGATCCAAAAGCCAGTGGACGAAATGCAGTATTAGTAGGTGAAAATGCTCTGGACCGTTCTCCTTGCGGAACAGGTACATCCGCAAGAATGGCTCAATGGTATGCAAAAGGAAAGTTAAAAGAAGGGGAAGAGTTTATCCATGAAAGCTATATTGGTTCCCAGTTTATCGGCAGAATTGAAGGAACTGCTACCGTTGATGGCAAACCTGCTATTGTTCCTTCAGTGGAAGGTTGGGCTAGAATTACAGGCTATAATCAGATTATTATTGATGATGAAGACCCGTATTGGTTGGGATTTCAGGTAATGTAAAGTTTGTAACGAATTTTTATGACACAGAATAAAGGCAAAGCACTTATCATAGGTGCAGGAATAGCAGGATTAAGCTCAGCCTATTATCTTTTACAGAAAGGCTGGCAGGTAGAGATCCTTGAACAGAATGATCTCAGCAACAATTGCTCTTACGGCAATGCAGGAATGATTGTACCCAGCCACTTTACCCCTTTGGCCGCTCCCGGAGTTGTTGCACAGGGCATTCGATGGATGTTTGACAGTAAAAGTCCGTTTTATGTGAAGCCATCACTCAGTACTCAATTATTATCCTGGGGACTGAAATTTCTGAAACATACCAATCAGAATCATGTTGACCGCTCAGCATCTGCAATCAGAGATCTTAATCTGGAAAGCAGCAGTCTTTATAATGAAATTGCCCAAAACCCAGAATTTGATTTTGAACTGAATCAAAATGGAATTCTGATGCTGTA
The DNA here is from genome assembly GCF_037572595.1 of Chryseobacterium sp. MYb328. Taxonomy (NCBI): domain Bacteria; kingdom Pseudomonadati; phylum Bacteroidota; class Flavobacteriia; order Flavobacteriales; family Weeksellaceae; genus Chryseobacterium; species Chryseobacterium sp. MYb328. Next base: position 92,141 of record NZ_JBBGZQ010000020.1, read on the forward strand.
TAAAACCGAAAAAGTAGCAGAAGAGGAAACAGAGCTTGCTCATAAAGCCATCAGTTTAGGATTACCCGTTGATATTCTGGATAAAAAGGGAATTCAGGAGCTCGAACCTAATACTCAACTGGATGTTATAGGCGGCATCAATTACAAATGTGATGGCCATATGAATCCGGTAAAGCTGATGAAGCAAATGATCTCTTACCTTAAAAACAATGGGGCTATTTTCCACACACAGCATAAAGTTACAGGATATGAAATTGCAGGAAACACCATAAAAGCAATAATAGCCAATGGTAAAAAGTTTTCAGCAGACCGTTTTGTAATGACTGGAGGTTCGTTTCTACCGGAACTTGCCCAAAAAGCAGGTATAAAAATTCAATTGATGCCCGGAAAAGGTTATTCTTTCATGCATACTTCTGAAAATCCTATCCATAGACTGGAGCATGCTGCCTTATTATTGGAAGCAAGAGTAGCGGTAACCCCTATGAACGGGCAGATCCGTTTTGGAGGAACTATGGAACTGGCTTCCCATCAGGATAAAATTAATATGAAAAGAGTAGAAGGAATTGTCCAATCCATCCCAAAATATTTGCCAGATTTTCAGGTTAAATTATCTAAAGAATCGGAAATATGGTTCGGATACAGGCCTTGCGCACCAGATGGGCTTCCTTATCTGGGACAATCTTCTAAACTAAAAAATCTGATTATTGCAGGTGGCGGCGGAATGATGGGACTAAGCTTAGGACCCATTTTTGGAAAAACAGTTTCAGAACTTGCGAATGACCAAAAGCCAACGGTTGAGATAAAGATATTCAACCCTGAAAGGTTTAATTAAAAAACATCACATAACACACAAAATTATTATTTATGAAAACAGTAACTCTTGCAATACATTCTATTATGAAGATTGCATTTTTTAACGGGTTCTTATTTTGCTATTCCTGTGAAAGCAAAGAATCAGAACCATTGAAGATGGTAAAGTTGTTGACAAAAGCATGGACAAAATTGACTATTCAAATAATTTATTAACAAACAAATCCAAAAAATCATGAAAAAATTTAAATTACTACTACTTGTTTCCCTATTTCCAATAATAGGTTTTGCTCAAGAAAATAGACCTCATGAGTGTAAAGCTGACGAAATGATGAAAAAACATTTCGAACGGCACCCTGAATCTAAGGCTGAATATGAAAATTTTGAAAAATTCACCAAAGATTTTGTAAAAAAAATGGAATCAAACAAAACTCCATTGAATAAAAAGGTCAACACTCCCAACTACATCATCCCTGTGGTTTTTCATGTGTATGGAGAATCTCAGAGTAATGTAAAAGTAAATTACCAAAAAGTTGTTGACTTGCTGCAACAAATCAACTTAAATTTCAATGGAATCAATACCGATTCAAACACTATAGACCCTTACTTCCAGCCTATTAGGAGTACATTAAGCATTGAATTCCGCTTAGCTAAAATTGACCCAACCGGAAAAGCAACAAGCGGAGTGGTATTTCACCCTTTCAAAAGTGGATATGGCAACGGAGGCGGATATGATGCACAAATTGGAGCAGATGCATGGGACAATACAAAGTATATGAATGTGTATATACAAAATGATCTATATGCTGATAAAGATTTATATCAATCAGGAGTTGCCTGGTATCCGGATTCATACATGTCTTCAGTAAATACAGCAAGAGTTGTTTATAATGGCCGTTATATATATGATGCTGCAGGAACTGTGGCTTCAAACGAGTTTTCTGATACATTCACTCACGAATTTGGGCATTGGTTAAATCTTCAACACACGTTCAATGTTCTTTGTTCGACTTCGAATCCGAGTAATGATGGTGACGGAGTTGCCGACACCCCTGTAGAAAATAATTCTTCCGGATTAGGGTGTACAACTGGAAACAATTGTCTTGGACAAAAAGTGAACGTTGAAAACTATATGGGATACAACGGTTCCGCTGGTTGTTATAAAATGTTTACCAATGGACAGGTTAACAGAATGTTAGCCGCATTAAATCACCCGTCAAGAATAAATTTATGGCAGCCTGCTAATTTAGCTGCAACCGGAGTTGCCAATACTCCGCCTAAATTAACGCTTAGCAACAGTACCTTTACAGAGAACTTAAATAATAATGGAGTTGTGTCATTAGATGGAACAGTAGCATCTGCCCCTAAATCAACGATTACGCTAAACGGAGCAACATTTGCCATACCAAATGGAACTACTCTTACTGCAGGAACACATTTCACCTCTTCATTACCCGCAGGACAAACAGCAACTATAGCAGTTACAAGCCCTACTACTGCTACACTTACCATAAATGGTGCGGCAACCAGCCATCTTAAAAGTCAGGTCCTGAATTCATCAATTACGTTTCTAAATCCGGCTATAACAGGAGGCGTAACTTCATTAGGATCAACTACATCTTTGGCATTAACTTTTTCTTACAAAGATCCCTATAAAATAGTTACAGGAACTCCTCTGGAAAGTTATGCCAATCCAACACCAACAACAGTAACAACCAACTCCGGAGCACCTTGGAAATATTTTATCATTAACCCGGAGCTTAGTGATGATGCAGGGTATGGCGCTTGGTACTATGGAGCAAATCAATTAAAATTGGAAACCTATTGGAAAGGATTAGTATGTGGGGTAGGGACAAGAAATATTAGTTTAATTCCGTCTTGCACCACTATAAGTAATGCAAATAATATAGGTTATCCAACCGGTACTCCCGGACAGCTTGACGTGTACACCCCTACATACACTACCTGGTCTGGGCAAACAGCTTATGTTGGTTTTAGAAACCAATTCGAAGGCTACAATATTAACGGCTATTTCAAACTGAATGTTGGGGCCAATGGTTCAGGTTATTCTGTAACTGAGTTTGCATATAATACACAACCATATGGCAGTATTACAACGCCTTGTGCATTACCATTATCATCATTATCCACTTCAGACGTTGATACAACAAACTCAGAAACATCCATCTATCCAAATCCAGTTTCTGATGTATTGAATATTAAAACAAAAGGAGAAATTAAATCAATTTCTGTTTACGACATGTCCGGAAGAAAAATGAATGCTAAAGTTATTGGGGATAAGGTTGATGTTAAACACTTCCTAGGCGGAACTTATTTAATTGATATTGAAACTTCTTTAGGGAAATCTTCTCAAAAATTCATTAAAAAATAGGATAAAACATACATTTAATGAAATAATTTAGTATTGATATTTTAGCTATTCACTTGTTGAATAAAAAATGGACTTAATTTTTTAAGTCCATTTTTGTTTTATGACGAATATTATCAGGTTTTATCGGCAATTATGAGTTTATTTACGTAATTTTATTCATCAATTTCAAACGAAAATTATTCTTATGTACTATAAAAATGATACCATCATTATCCGGGAATTCACTCCGCAGGAACTCAATTTATTCCTAGACCTGTTTAAAAATGAAAATGTTACCCGCTATCTGCCTTACAAATCTCCTGAAGAATTTAAAGAAATGTTTGAAAAAGCATTATCAGATTATAAAGAAGGGCCGTTCAGCAGATGGGGAATATTTAATGCTCAGAATGATGATTTTGTTGGAATCTGTCTCGCCAGAAATTTCCATCATAATTCCAGCCAGATAGAAATCGGGTATATACTTGGCGAAAACTACTGGGGAAAAGGAATCGGAACTCAAATATCTAAGGCATTGGTCAGCCATTGTCTTTCAACCGACGAAAAGAAAGATATTATTGCCGTAACAGATCTTGATAATATTGGTTCACAAAAAGTATTAATCAAAACTGGGTTTAACAGAATTGAAAATCTGGTAGAAGAAAACCGGGAACTGGCTTATTTTTTATATTCAAAAGGAGAAGGATAGACTAATAAAGCATGCTGAGAGTAAACATTTTTTGTCCTCTCAGCATGCTTAAATATTTACTAATACTATTTTCTATCCACACAAAGATAATTGTCATCCATTCTGGAAATCAGGATATAAAACAATCCGGCGTAGATCATTTGAATTCCCATAGCTTCCCAATTTTCAACCGTACTACTGCCGAATAGCAGTAAAATGATCAGTGAAGCTCCTGCCATTACAGCAATCCTCGTTTTAAAACCTAAGATAAGAAGCAATCCGATGCTAAACTCCAAAAACGGAAGAGCTGTACTGAATGTTTGTACAAATAACTGAGGAAGCCAGCTTTTTTCAAAACCTTTTGCCATGCCGTCAGCAAAATCCTGAAGCTTGGTTAATCTCACCAATCCATGTCCTAAAAAATTGATTCCCATCGATAAACGAAGGAAAAGATAAGCAGTGTTTTTATTCATAAAAGTATGTTTAAATTATTATTTCAACCTGATAAACAGTTTGTTAATTATTAAATTTCGCTTCACTATTATCAACCGGAGTATCCGGATCGTTCATTACCATTTTAGCGATATCATCTTTTCTCATAAAGACCACACCCTGTTTTTCTTTAGTGTATTTAATAAATTCTTCCATAGCATGCATCATTGCAGGAGTTCCGCCAATTCTGTCATGGAAACTGATACTCATCATTCTTCTTTTGGTTCCTCCTTCCTCATACAGTCTGTCAAATTCAAATTTAAGCTGAGCAAGAAACTGATCCGGACTCCAGTGTTTTCCTTCGATATTCACAATATCATTGTTACGAAGCGTATAAGGAATAACTACAAAGTTTTTACCTTTTACCTTGGTGATGAAAGGTTCATCATGACTGAGATCATCAATATGATAAAGAAATCCTAGCTCTTGCAATACTTTCAGAGTATTGGGGCTTCTTCTCAGCCAGTTGCAATTGTAACCTACAGCTTTTTGACCTGTAATTTTCGCAACTGCATCTACACCTTGCTTTATAAACTGTAATTCTTCATCATAACTTCTATTCCACTGATTATCCCAGGAAATTCCGTGAGCTGCAATCTCATGTCCGCCTTCTGCAATCGCTTTTGCTATTTCAGGATATTTCTCCGCAGCTGTTCCCACAACATGGGAAGTTACTTTGATATCATATTTTTTCCAGAGATCCAGCATGCGGTAAATTCCTTCATTTCTTCCATAACGGTACCAGCTTTCTGCAGGAAGATCCGGCTGACCTTTGGGAAGTGGAGTATTACTGAAAGGACTTTCTGCTCCTTCAGGCTGACCACCCGTTTCAAACTGCATGGATACGGAAATCACCAGTTGCGCTCCATTAGGCCAGTGTTTCTTTGTAATAAGTTTTTTTTCTTCGTGATTTCCTTTTCCATCACGGTCATTTGCCTTAAAACCGGGTACTAAAAATACTGTTGCAACAAGTACTGCTATTGATTGTCTTATATATTTCATTTTGCATGTATTTACACTGCAAAATTGCCTATTAATCCATTCTTTATTATTGTAAAAATTAATCTTAAATTTGTAAAAATCCATTATTCATGAAAAGAATTGTCAACTTCAATTCCTTTAACATTTTCAGAATCGAAAAAGAAATCTGGGATATTGAATACCATAATCATAACTTCTATGAGTTGATTATTATTGAGAGTGGAAAAGGCTCACATCATCTCAACGGGGTTACCTTCCCATATCAAAAAGGAGATATTTTTCTTCTCAGACCCAGTGATGCGCATGAATTTACCATTCAGAATAAAACCAGGTTCATCTATATAAAATTTACGGAAGAGTATATTTGGGAAAACCTCCTGATGAATAAGAAAAATGAGCTTAAAAAAATTATCCAGCTCCTGATGGAAGACCGGTCTTTTGTGTATGAATCCTTCATTAAAAATAAGACAGACAGGGAACATCTTCTTCAGCTTTCCCGGATTCTTCTGCATGAATTCAGCCATAAAAGTTTATATCATAGAGAAGTTACAGCAGATCTCTTTTCAGGAATTTTCACTATTCTGATAAGAAACACAATGGGTAACATTACCAATCAAAAATGGGTTTCCAAAAACCTAAACAGAATCGACAGGATATTATACTACATCAATGTCAATTTTCTGGATGCGGATAAAATGAAAATAGAAAACCTGGCCAAAGAATTTCTGCTTTCCCCTAATTATATCAGTATCTATATCAAAAAACAGACTGGTTTTTCCATCCAGCAGCATATTATTCAGTATAAAATAAAAACTGCTGAAAAACTCTTGCATCAAAGTAATTATAACATCAATGAAATTGCGGATAAGCTTGGTTTTAACGACCTTAGTCATTTCAATAAAATATTTAAAAACTATAAAAATATGTCTCCGTCTGCCTTTAAAAAAGGGAATAAAGCCGGATTATAATTCCTATTGATATTCAATTCTGAAAATGAAAATATTTCCGGAATTACTAAACATTTCGATAATCAGATAATTTGTTATAACTTGCGTAGATTATGATGTCCAAACGTTGCAAATACGCACTGAAAGCAATGGTCAGATTAGCAAGAAATTACAATCAAGGCTATCTGCCCACTTCTATTATTGCACAGGATGAGAACATTCCCAAAAAATTTCTGGAACAGATCCTTCTTGAACTTAAAAGAGCCAAACTTGTGAACAGCAAGCAAGGGAAAGTAGGAGGATATTACCTGCTAAAATCTCCTGATGATGTATCTTTAGCGGATATCTACCGTATTTTTGACGGACCTATTGCTTTGACGCCTTGTGTATCTTTAAACTTCTACGAAGCATGTGATGATTGTGTAGATGAAGCAGAATGTTACCTTAGAAATGAATTAATCATCGTTCGTGAAAAAACCAGAAATAGCATGATGGAGGCCACTCTGACCAAGTTTATCAATAAAAAATAATTTTTTTTCATTTAAATTCTACTATTCTGATAGGAGTTATAGAATTTTATATATATTTGCATCAACAAATTGGAATGGAAATGGAAAACAGTCTGAAATATAAATTTGAAAAATTGAAGGAAGAAGCCTTAGGGCAATCTGCCCAGCAGGATCTTTTACAATTGCTGACAGAAAGATTTCCGGATGGAGTAGTATTCTCAACCAGCTTCAGCTATGAAGACCAGGTCATCACTCACTTAGTGAAAAATCTGAATGTTGATATTTTCACACTGGATACAGGAAGGCTTTTTGAACAGACTTACGAAACCTGGGCTTCTACAAAAGCTTTCTTCAAAAAAGAGATCAAGGCCTATTACCCGGATACTGAGGAACTGAAAAAATTTGTATCAGAAAACGGACCCAACTCATTTTATCAGTCTGTTGATCAAAGGAAAGCATGCTGTACCATCAGAAAAGTTCATCCTTTGAAATCTGCTTTGAAAGGATATAAAGTATGGGTTACGGGTTTAAGATCTGAACATTCCCCAAACAGACAGAATATGCCAGTCTTAGAATGGGACGAAGATAATCAGATCATTAAGTTTCATCCGCTTCTCCACTGGAGCACCGAAGAGGTAACAGATTATGTCAAAAACCATCAGTTACCCTACAACTACCTTCACAAAAAAGGATTTGTAAGCATCGGATGTGAACCCTGTACAAGAGCCATCCGGGAAGGAGAAGATTTCAGAGCAGGCCGTTGGTGGTGGGAAGATGCCAACAAAAAAGAATGCGGTCTGCATATTCATCAATAAAAAAGAAAAACATGTCAATATATCATTTAGATTATCTGGATCAGTTGGAAGCTGAATCGATTTACATTTTAAGGGAAGTAGCAGGACAATTTGAACGCCCGGCACTCCTGTTCAGTGGTGGAAAAGACAGTATTGTACTGGCTCATTTAGCATCAAAAGCATTTCGTTACGGAAAAATACCGTTCAAATTTGTTCATGTAGATACAGGGCATAACTTTCCGGAAGTATTAAACTTTAGAGATCAACTTGTCAATCAATTAGAAGTTGATTTAGTCGTTCGTAAAGTAGAAGATACTATCAAAAAGAAAAGCTTAACGGAACCTAAAGGAAAATTCCCTAGCAGAAACTGGTTGCAGACCTTTACTTTACTGGATACCATTGAAGAATTTGAATTTGATGCCTGTATCGGTGGGGCCCGCAGAGATGAAGAAAAAGCCCGTGCCAAGGAAAGAATATTCTCGGTTCGTGATGAATTCGGACAATGGGATCCAAAATTACAGCGTCCTGAATTATGGAGCATCTTCAACGGAAAAATTCATAAAGGAGAAAATGTAAGAGTATTCCCGATCAGCAACTGGACGGAGCTTGACATCTGGAATTATATCCGAAGAGAAAAAATCGAACTTCCTTCCATTTACTTCTCGCACGACAGAGAAGTGGTGGATCTTAACGGACAATGGATTGCCAATTCTCACCATGCATCTCTTGAAACCAGCGATATCATCACCACAAAAAAGATAAGATACCGTACCGTAGGAGACATGACTTGTACTGCAGCAGTAGAATCTAAAGCAACATCAATTGATGCTGTGATTGAAGAAATTGTCGCCACAAGAATCTCTGAACGTGGTGAAACCAGAATTGATGACCGTGTGACGGAAGCAGCAATGGAAGACCGTAAAAAAGGAGGCTATTTTTAAATAAGTAATCAGCAATGGGTCATAAGTAATCCCTTTTACTTATATCACTCACCATTACTCATAAACAAAAACAGATGGATATATTAAGATTTATAACAGCAGGAAGTGTAGATGACGGTAAAAGTACCCTTATCGGAAGACTGCTATACGATAGTAAAAGTATTTTACAGGATCAATTAGAAGTACTGGAAAAACATTCTAAAAATAAAAATGATGACGGGGTAGACCTTGCTCTTCTTACAGACGGCTTACGTGCTGAAAGGGAGCAGGGGATAACCATCGATGTTGCATACAGATATTTTTCGACCTCAAAGAGAAAATTTATCATTGCTGATGCTCCCGGTCATGTACAATATACAAGGAATATGATTACCGGAGCTTCCAACTCTGATCTGATGGTGATTCTGATTGATGCCCGCCAGGGAGTAATTGAACAGACAAGAAGACATTCTATCATTGCTTCATTATTAAAACTGAAGAAAGTAGCTGTAGCCATTAATAAAATGGATATGGTAGATTATTCACAGAAAGTATTTGAAACCATCAAAGCAGATTATGCTAAAATTGCAGAAAGCCTTGGATTAAATGAGGTAAGCTATTTCCCGATTTCAGCATTGAAAGGAGATAACATTGTTTCAGAATCTACTCAAACAGATTGGTATCAGGGGCCTTCACTTTTAGAATATCTGGAACAGGTAACCCTGAATGAAGAATTAAATACCGGAAGCCGTTTTCAGGTTCAGTATGTCATTCGTCCTCAGACTGAGGAATTGCATGATTACAGAGGATATGCCGGGCAGATTTTAAGTGGAAAATTCAAGAAAGGAGATAAAATCCATATTCTTCCGGCTGGAATTACAACGGAAATTGCTAAGATTGAGATCAACGGAATTGAAAAAGAAGAAGCCTTTGAAGGACAACCAGCTGTCATTCATGTAACCGATGATGTGGACATCAGCAGAGGAGATCTTTTTGCAACGGAAGAACAACTTCCAGTCGTTGAAAAAGACCTTGAAGTTTTGTTATGCTGGCTTGACCAAAAATCATTACAACCCGGTAATAAATACCTGCTTCAGCAAAACAGTAAACTGGTGAGAGCTGTTGTCAAAGAGATTGATTATAAGATTGATGTGAATACCCTTACCCAGGAAAAAGCTGAAGGCGACATCAAACTGAATGAAGTGGTAAAAGTAACCATCCGAACGGCACAGCCTTTGGTCTATGATAGTTTTATCAATAACAAAAGAACAGGTTCTGCAATTTTGGTAGATGAAACTTCTAATTCCACGGTTGCAGCCTGCATAATTCAATAAGAAAATGTCAGTTACCAATCATTTCATTGAAAGAATTCATCAGAGCAAACAGAATAAAACCCATGGATTCTTTGACAGAGCCAGAGTAAAGGTTTTTGTAACAGAATTGTATAAAGTATTGTTTCTTCCACAGCCAATCAATACTCCCGATCATCTGAAACAAGATTTTACAAAGCTGAGTGCACATCTTTTCATCCTGATTAATACAGTAACAAAAGATGAAGACCTTACCGAAGTACAGGTGAATGCTTTTTTTGAGGCCTTGCCACAAATCTATAATCATCTCGTTCAGGATGCGCAATCCATCCTGGAATTTGATCCGGCAGCAGATTCTTTAGAAGAAATTTATCTTGCCTATCCCGGATATTTTGCAACATATGTATACAGGATTTCGCATCAGCTATGGAATCAGGAAATACCGGTTTTACCCCGTGTTATTTCAGAATATGCACACAGCAAAACAGGAATTGATATTCATCCAGGAGCAGTAATCGGAGAATATTTTTTCATCGATCACGGAACCGGAATTGTCATTGGAGAGACAACCACTATTGGCAATCATGTCAAAATATATCAGGGAGTAACCCTGGGAGCGTTGAATGTCTCCAAAGAAAAAGCCAACCAGAAAAGGCATCCCAATATTGAAGATCATGTCATTATTTATTCGGGTGCAACCATTTTGGGCGGAAATACAACCATAGGCAGAGAAAGCATTATCGGAGGAAATGTATGGATTACTCAAAATGTCCCACCCAATTCTCTGGTCTATAACAAAAGCGAAATAAGAATAAAGGATAACAACCCCTTACCGGAATCATTAACCTTTGTAATATAAAAACAGAAAAAACAAAAAATTGTATTGATATGAAATTTCAGAACACACTAGAAACCATTGGAAATACACCAGTCGTAAAGATCAATAACTTATTCAATTCAGATCATGAAATCTGGATCAAACTAGAAAAAAGCAACCCCGGTGGAAGCATTAAAGACAGAATTGCTCTGGCAATGATTGAAGATGCAGAAGCTAAAGGATTATTGAATAAAGACAGCGTTATCATAGAGCCTACCAGTGGAAACACAGGAATAGGATTAGCATTGGTGGCTGCTGTAAAAGGATATAAACTGATTCTGGTAATGCCGGACAGTATGAGTATAGAACGCCGTAAGATTATGGAAGCCTATGGTGCTGAATTTGTGCTTACTCCAAGAGAAAAAGGAATGAAAGGGGCCATCGAAAAAGCTAACGAATTAGCAGAAGAAACCCCAAATTCATGGATCCCTAGACAGTTTGATAATCCTGCCAACGTAAAAGTACATGTAGAAACTACCGCTCAGGAAATTTTAAAAGACTTCCCAGATGGTCTGGATTATGTAATTACAGGAGTAGGAACCGGTGGACATATCACAGGGATTGCTCAGGCATTAAAACAACATTATCCTAACCTTAAAGTCATTGCAGTAGAACCGGAATTATCTCCTGTACTAAGCGGTGGAAGCCCTGCACCACATCCTTTACAAGGTTTAGGAGCCGGATTTGTACCATCTATTCTGGATATTACCCTTTTAGACGGAGTTATTACAGTAGGTAAGGATGAAGCGTATGAATATGCCATTAATGCTGCTAAAAAAGAAGGACTTTTTGTGGGAATTTCTACAGGAGCTGCTTTAGCTGCTATTGCAAAACAATTACCGGAAATACAAACTGGAGCTAAAATTCTTACCATCAATTACGATACCGGAGAAAGGTATCTTTCCATTGAAGGACTCTTCTAAAATCCTTTAACTAATACCGATTTCAATGAATACAACAATAAAATCACCTAAGGTTTACCTTATCGGTGCAGGGCCTGGCAACCCTGATTTGATCACAGTAAAAGCCGTAAAAGCCATTGCTAAGGCAGACGTTGTTCTTGCCGACCGTCTGGTAAGTCCTGAAATTTTAGAAACTTACCTTAATAAAGATACAGAGCTTATCTATGTAGGTAAGGAATGCAGCAAAAATGCGTCTACCCCTCAATCACTTATCAATACTTTAATGGTAGACTATGCTTTACAGAACAAAACAGTAGTAAGGCTTAAAGGCGGAGATGTTTCCATTTTCTCCAATATTCTGGATGAATTACAAGCCTTGAAGGAACATCATATCCCATTTGAGATTATTCCCGGAATTACAGCTGCTTTAGGAGCTGCGGCCTATGCAGGAATGCCTTTAACGGCAAGAGGATATTCAACATCTGTTCGTTTTCTGACCTATTATAAGTCTGAAATTCTTACAGACGAATATTGGAAAGACCTTGCCGGTACTCAGGATACTCTTGTGTTCTATATGTCTAAAGGCAATCTTACCAGCCTTGTTGATAAATTCATTGAACTGAATGTTTCACACGAAAAAAAGATCGCTGTGATAGAACAGGCTACTACGCCTTATCAAAAAGTGTATACTTCCACCTTTGAGAACTTTAGTGAAACATTGGGAGATAAATCATTTGCCTCACCATCATTGGTAGTGATTGGAAAGGTGGTAAATCTTCATGAAGAATTCTCCTGGCTGGAAAATGCAGAACAGGAAGGTCTTTATTTTAAATCGGTTGAAAACGGAAGCTTAGTCCCAAAAACTCAAAATTTCTTCGAATATGCTGTCTGAAACTAAATTAAATATTCTTAAACAGATCTCCAGTGATTTTTCAAGAGATGAATCCATCTGGGCAAGCGGATACCTAGCAGGATTAGCAGGAGCACCTCTTACTGGGGTACAGCCTCCTTTACAGGTAACCTTTCCGGAACAAAATACAGTAAAGAAGATCACGCTGGCTTATGGTACAGAAACCGGAAACAGTAAGAAGTTGGCAACAACCCTTGCAGGAATCATAAAAAAGAAAGGGGTTCAGGTTAAATTAGCTGATCTTTCCCAATACAAGCCCAAAGATCTTTCAAAAGAAGAGTTCTTCTTTGTGGTCATCAGTACGCAGGGAGAAGGAGATCCGCCAGTATTAGCCAAGAAATTCTATGATTATATTTATGAGAATGAGATCAATCTTAGCGCTCTGAAATTCGGAGTTCTGGCATTAGGAGATACCAGCTACCCATTGTTCTGCAAAACAGGTGAGGATGTAGATTCCCGATTTGAAATTCTTGGAGCACAGCGCATCATTCCATTAAAAAAATGTGATATCGATTACGAGCAGGATGCCCAAAACTGGATTGAACATGTTTTTGAAGCGGTGAACAAAACTTCTGCCAGCAGTGTTATAAATACACCCGTTCAGAAAGCTTCAACAGGAAGAAAAAAATATCTCGGGAAAGTATCTGCCATAATTAATCTGAATGATATTACTTCTGAAAAGGAAACCTATCATATTGAAATAGAAACAGAAGAAGCTTTAAGCTATCGGCCTGGTGCTGCTTTGGGAATTATTCCTTTCAATTCAAAATCTGTAGTGGATGAAATTATTGCTGTAACAGGAATTGATCCTAAAAAAAAGATCGAAACAACAAAAGTTACAGATCGTGTAGAAGAGCTTTTATACAAGCATCTTAATATTAGCTATTTGCTTAAATCCGTAGTGGCTCAATATGCCAAAATTACGGGACATTCTATTCCGGAAGTCCGTTTAAGCCTTCTGGATTTACTAAGGATTTATCCGGTGAAAAATGCAGAAGAATTTGAAGAAGTAATCCAGATTCTGACGGCTCAGGCACCACGTCTGTATTCCATATCGTCTTCTCCGGAAGCGCATGGCGAAAATGAGATCCATATTACCGTTGCCAGATCGGAATTCTTTATTGACCACCAGAAACATAACGGTCTGTGCAGCGGTTATCTCAGCGAATTCAGTGAAGGCGGAGAGGTTGAATTCTATATTCAGGATGCCGGACATTTCAGATTACCGGAACCGGATAAAGATGTTATTATGATTGGGCCGGGAACAGGAATTGCGCCTTTCAGATCATTCCTTTGGGAACGTGATGCTACTGGAGCAGAAGGGAAGAACTGGCTTTTCTTTGGTGACAGGAGTTTTGTATCAGACTTCATTTATCAGGCCGAGCTTCAGGATTTTCTTAAAACAGGAAGCTTAACCCATCTGGATCTTGCTTTTTCAAGAGATACCGCAGAAAAAGTATATGTTCAGCACAAACTGGAACAAAAAGCGCAGGAAGTCTTTTATTGGCTTGAAAACGGAGCCTCAGTCTATGTATGCGGAACCAAAGAACCTATGAGCCGTGATGTAGAAAATACCCTGCTCAATATTATTCAGCATCAGGGAAAACGCAGTCAGGAAGAGGCCGTTCACTATCTGGAGGAGATGGAACTCAATGGCCGATATGCTAAAGATGTTTATTAAAAAAGTACCTACACCCTTAAAAGAAAACAATTATGAGCCATAAAGACAATCTTTCCCCTGTAGAAAGAATTAAAACCCAAAGCAACGGACTCAGAGGAACACTAAACGAAAGCCTTGCAGATGATTTTACCGGAGCTATAAGAGAAGATGATCAAACCTTAATCAAGTTCCATGGAATGTACCAGCAGGATGACAGAGACAGAAGGGAAGAACGGGTTTCCAAAAAACTGGAATGGCTGTATTCTTACATGATAAGACTAAGGCTGCCTGGCGGATTTTTAACTTCAGATCAATGGATCGGAGTGAATGATATTGCCAGTGACCATTCTACGGGAACCATCAAAATAACTACCCGCCAGACCCTTCAGTTGCACGGTATTTTAAAATCTCACTTAAGACCAACCATTCAGAGTTTTAATCTGAATCATCTTGATTCTATTGCAGCTTGTGGTGACGTAAACAGAAATGTAACCTGTACAGCTAACCCATCAGAGTCTCCATTGCATCAACAGACGTATGAACTGGCAGGCAAAATCAGTGAAATGTGTCTTCCGAAAACAAAATCCTATTATGATATCTGGATTGATGATGAATTAATTGTAGACAGAAAAACAGAAGAAGATCCATTATATCAGGACAGATACCTTCCCAGAAAACTAAAGATCGGAATTGCCGTTCCTCCCAATAATGATGTAGATGTATTCATCAATGATATTGCCTTGATTGCTATTATTGAAAACAACGAGATCGTAGGATATAATATCGCAGCAGGTGGCGGATTAGGAGCAACGCATGGGAATGAAGCCACTTATGCAAGACTAGCTTCTGTACTGGGATTTGTAGACTCTGAAGAAAAAGCTTTACAAACAGTATATGAAATTATTACCGTACAGCGTGATTTCGGAAACAGAAGTGACAGAAAGCTTTCAAGGTTAAAATATACTATTGATAAGCTTGGCATCGATCAGTACAGAGCAGAGGTAGAAAAAAGAACCGGATTCAGTTTTGAACCTGCCAGAGCATTTAAGTTTGAACAAAGAAAAGACCGCTATGGCTGGACGCAAAATCATGAAGGAAAATGGTTTTATACCGTTTTCGTAGAACACGGGAGAGTTCTTGACATTGAAGATTATCCTTTAAAATCCGGATTATTAAAAGTCGCTCAAACAGCTAATGTCAACTTCAGATTTACCTGTAACCAAAACCTGATTATTGCCGATATTCAGGAAGAAGATAAAGCAAAAATAGAAAGCCTTTTACAAGAGTACGGAATTTCAGAAGCTACTGAAAAAGCGAGTGCCCTGCGTAAAAATTCTGTAGCATGCGTTGCCTTAAATACCTGTTCACTGGCTTTAGCAGAAGCACAGCGTTATTTGCCATCTCTGGTTACCAAAATAGAACCTATTCTTGAAAAACATGGCCTTTTAGAAGATGATATTACCATCAGAATGACCGGATGCCCTAACGGATGTGGACGTTCTCCCAATGCTGAAATCGGATTTGTAGGGACTGCTTATGGGAAATACAACCTTCATATCGGCGGTGATCGATTGGGAATGCGTCTGAATACAAAATACAGAGAAAATATTGCAGAAGAAGAAATTCTAACCACTCTGGATGAACTTTTCAGAATCTATGTAAATGAAAAACATACAGAAGAAACATTTGGTGACTTTTCATACCGTTACTTACAAACCTTAAACTGAAAATATGACTAGCCTTTTTTATGATCAGAAAAAACTAAAAAAAATTCAACCATTTCTTCTAGGTGAACGAATGTGTATGTGTTGTTGATTTTCAATAATAACAATATATACAGACTGTTTTAAATGCTATTGAAACCACAGAAGGCCTAAAACTACCATTTAAATAACCATTAAGAGAAGTTAAGATTTTAAGATAAATCAAAGATAAGCACCACTTAAAACTAAGATCATCTTAATACTATTATCAATTTTGGTTTATGTAGTTTTTATACGCAAAGCCTTTTACCTTAAAAACAATTTAAGTATCAAAACTTTTGTGCCTTTTGTGGTTAAAAATAAAAAATTCAAACAGCTCCATTCTTATCCATCTAAAATAGAAGAACAATGAAAAACAAAAGACAGGGATATTTTCTGCCTAAAACAGGAGTTATAGTATTTACATTTTTATTCTGCAACCTGGCAGAAGCACAGCAGCTTATAGAATTAAGCGGAATCATCAGAAATACTGGGACCCAGAAAGGAATTGATGCTGTAAAAGTACAGGTTGAAAATACGCAGGATACCGCATCAACCGATCAACTAGGAAATTTTAAAATAAGAACAAGGGTAACCATTCCTTTCCGGCTGACAATCAATAAAGATGGTTTTTCAAGTCAGACCGTAGAGATTCTTTCGCTTTCCAACAAACTTACCATCGGGCTCAATCCTCAGAATACCATTATTGATGATGTAGTAATTTCAGCATCCCGTATTCCGGAAAAGATACTAAGATCTCCAATCGCGATTGAAAAGATTGATATTAAAACAATCCGCGAAAGTCCGGCAGCATCTTTTTATGAAACCCTGGAAAATGTAAAAGGTCTCCAGCTTTTAACCTCCAGCCTTACGTTGAAAATTCCTAATTCCAGAGGATTCAATTCTCCCAATAACTTCAGATTTATGCAGCTGGTAGATGGAGTAGATGTACAGTCTGCAACATTAGGAGTTCCGCTGGGAAATGCAATTGGTCCTACAGAATTGGATATACAATCCATGGAAGTCACTCCTGGAGCCGCTTCCGCATTGTACGGAATGAATGCCATCAATGGGCTGGCCAGTTTACAAACAAAGGATCCGTTTACCTCTGAAGGAGTAAGTGTGTATTTTCGTGGCGGAGTGAATCATGTAGATAATTTCAATCACAAAATAAGTTCTCTGGGGGAAAGTGCCATAAGATTGGCCAAAGTATTCCATAAAAACTTTGCCGTTAAAGTGAATGCTTCTTATTTTACCGGAACAGACTGGATTTCAAACAATCAAACCGATCAGAACCCTAATTCACTGATTACAGCCAATCCTAATTTTTCTTTACCCAATAATCCGGCAGAAGACCTTTGGAACAAATACGGTGATGAAAGAAACAACAGAGTAGCAGTAAAAGTAGATTATAATGGAAAACCCACCACATTTAATGTTTCCAGAACAGGGTATCTGGAAAAAGATCTTGTAAGCCCGGAGGTAAAAAATATAAAATTTGATGCCGGATTATATTACCGTTTTGGAGATCAGTGGAAAGCATCTTACGTGTATCGTTACGGATTGCTTGACGGAACTTTTCAAAGAGGAAACAAAATCCGTTTACAAAATGCTACCGTTCAGAACCACAAAGTAGAACTTACCGGAAAAGAACTTACATTCAGAGCCTATGTATCCATAGAAAATACGGGGGATTCTTATAACCTGAAACCTTTGGCTGATAACCTTGATCTTACGAATCTGTCTAATAACAATTGGAAAAGTATCTTCCAGACTGCTCTTCAAAATAATCTCAATGCAGGAACCAACTTAAATGAAGCTCTTATTCTTGCCCGTCGTGAGGCTGATAAAAATAGAGTCACTCCCAGAACAGCAGCCTTTGATCAGTTAAAAAATACCATCATCGGAATTAACAACTGGGATTCTGCCAATGCAGGAATTGCAGGAGCCCCTGCAACAGGGGGAGCCAAACTGGAACAGAAATCCAGATTTTACCAGGGTGAATTAACCTATGATTTCAGCAGATTTGTAAAGATTTTCAACCTTCTTGCAGGAATTGATTACCGTTTGTACAGCATAACGCCTGATGGAAACAACTTTGTAGATTTCGACAGAGCTGTTACGGAAAGAAATATCCCTTTATCCAATGGAACTTTCGGTAAGGATGTTGTCTATCAGAAATATGGAGCCTTCGCACAAATTACCAAGCTTTTCTTTGATGATAAATTAAAAATTAATGCTGCACTCCGCATTGACAGAAACCCTGAATTTGAAGCGAAACTAAATCCGAGAATAAGCATTGTGTACTCTCCTGTTAAACAGCATAATTTCAGAGCCTCCTTTCAAAACGGATACCGTTTTCCATCCTTATTTGAAGCTCTTTCTTTCGTGAATAACGGAAATGTAAGAAGAGTAGGCGGGCTTTCAAAGGTGAATGATGGTTTAGGTTATCTGGAAAACTCTTATACTCTGGCTTCTATAGATAGGTTTACTTCTGCTGTAAATGCCAATGTGGATGGCGGAAAAAGTCAAAGCCAGGCTGCACAGGATAATCAGCAGCTCTTAGCCGTTGCCAACCTGCAGAAATTACAACCGGAAAAGATCAATTCATTTGAAATAGGGTATAAATCGGTATTCTTTAATAACAAACTCGCTCTGGACTGGGATTTTTACTATAATATTTATGAAGGATTCCTTGGACAGGTAGAAGTAGCCGTTCCTAAAAGCAGCCAGGTAGGAAGCAATGCAGCCGTTTTGGCGATGCTTGACAGAAGCAAACAGGACCGATACAGAGTATACACCAATAGCAACAGTACTTACAAAAGCTATGGAACCTCCTTTGGAATCCGGTATAATGTGATTAAAAATTACAATGTGAATGCCAATGTATCTTATAACGACCTGGCTTCCAATAATACTTCGGACCTGTTTATTACAGCATTCAATACCCCCAAATGGATGGTGAATGTAAGTGTGGGAAACAGAGAGATTATCAGAAATATCGGATTTACGCTTGTAGCAAGATGGCAGACTGGTTTTGACTGGGAAAGTCCTTTAGCTTCAGGAAAAATTCCCGCTTACTATACCATCGATGCCCAGGCTACATGGAAGATTCCTGAAATTCATGCCAATGTAAAAATTGGAGCAACGAATTTACTGAACAGACGTTACTTCCAATATGCAGCAGGCCCTGAAATCGGAGGTTTATATTATCTCGCTTTTACGTATGACTTAAAACTGTAATCAAGATGAGCAATTCTTTATATCCCGTTTTTTTAAAACTTGAAACCTTATCGTTACTTATCATTGGTGGCGGAAAAATTGCCCTGGAAAAACTGGAGTCAGTATTAGGTAATTCTCCTGAAACCTCTATAAGATTAGTAGCAAAGGAAATCTCCCCTGAAGTCAGAGCCTTACAGAATAAATTTTCCAATATAAAATTATACGAAAGGGCTTATACCAATGATGATTTTAATGATACTGATCTGGCGATTATTGCCGTTAATGATATTGAATTAGCAGCGCAGATCCGTAAAGATGCCCATCAGAAAAATGTATTGGTTAATATTGCAGACAAACCGGATCTATGTGATTTCTATTTAGGTTCTATTGTAAAAAAAGGAAACCTTAAAATCGCAATTTCAACCAATGGAAAATCTCCCACCATCGCCAAAAGGCTCAGAGAGACATTCACAGAAACCATTCCTGACGAAATGGATCTTGTTCTTGATAATATGCAGAATATCCGTAATCAATTAAAAGGAGATTTTAACCATAAAGTCACTGAACTGAACAAGATTACCACCCAATATCTGTCTGATGGAAAGTTATCTCCTTCAAAACCTGATCTGGAAATTGAAAAGCTCATCAGCATTACTAAAATTGCCCAGAGAAAGGCCAATATCTATCTGGCGATCATAGGGGTTATGCTTCTTTTCGGAATCTTTGGTCTTGTGGTCTATCAGTTTGATCTTTCTGATGACATTCAGACGTTTCTCAGCAAAGATGGTCATATCTTTTACTGGATGCTGTTTGCCGGTTTTATGGCTGAAATTGTTGCCGGATCAATGGGAATGGGATATGGTGTTATCTGTACCACCATATTACTGCTATTGAACGTTCCGCCACCTGTTGTAAGCGCAAGTATTCATTCAGCAGAGTCTTTTACAACCGCAGCCGGAGGATTCAGCCATTACAAATTGGGAAATGTCAATAAAAAAATGGTTTGGGTGTTATTTCCTTTAGCTATAGTGGGATCTATCATCGGTGCATTAACTTTATCTCATTATGGAGAACATTATGCCCATATCGTTAAGCCGATCATTGCCTGCTACACCTTGTATTTAGGATCAAATATTTTGAGAAATGCCTTTAAAGACAAAAATAAGAATCGTGTTAAAGCCAAAAGAAGAACCAATCTCAGAGTATTAGGATTAGTGGGAGGCTTCATTGATTCCTTTGCAGGTGGCGGCTGGGGACCTTTAGTCACCGGAACATTAATTAAGGAAGGAAGAATTCCCCGTTATGTGGTGGGAAGTTCAACGGTTGCTAAATTTTTATTGACAGTTACGAGTGCCATCACTTTTATCTTCACTATTGGGATTCATCACTGGAATATTGTGTTGGGACTTCTGTTGGGTGGTGTTTTTACCGCTCCGTTTTCCGCCATGCTTACGTCCAGACTTCCTACAAAGAAGATGTTTGCCGTGGTAGGAGTAGTCGTTATCCTGATGAGTCTGGTAACAATTGTCAAAACGTTTCTTTAAAAGAGGGAAGCCTGAAGATGGAAGAGGGAAGTTTTTAAAGCCCGAAATGCAATGATAGTCTTGTTTATTCTTTCTGTCATTATTTGTTTAGGATACTTTCAGAGGTAGTAAGTTGGATAGTAACTTCCAGCCTCCAGCTTCCATCTCCAACCCATTCTTTAAAGTCAGGAAGTCTGAAGCCGAAAGAGGGAAGTTCTTAAAGCCCGAAATGCAATGATAGTCTTATTTATTCTTTCTGCAATTATTTGTTTGAGATACTTTCAGAGGTAGTAAGTTGGATAGTAACTTCCAGCCTCCAGCTTCTATCTCCAAGCCATTCTTTAAAGTCAGGAAGTCTGAAGCCGGAAGAGGGAAGTTTTTAAAGCCCGAAATGCAATGATAGTCTTGTTTATTCTTTCTGTCATTATTTGTTTAGGATACTTTCAGAGGTAGTAAGTTGGATAGTAACTTCCAGCCTCCAGCTTCCAT